>JBEDKU010000081.1:0-11647 GCA_041172045.1 Verrucomicrobiota bacterium
GCGCCGCATTCGTTCCACCATCCCTGAAGGGCGTAGGAATTGAGAATCTGCACCTCATACTCGCCCTGGAAGAACAAGCCCGAGTTGCCGCGGTTCTGGCCGGATTTCCCGGCCTCCACCGGGTAACGGAATTCCAGATGGACCCGGCAGTCGCCGAAATTCCGCTTGGTCTGGATGTCACCGCCGATGCCGCTCTGCCGTTCCTCGGGGTTTTGTGGGCTGCGGACTTCCATCGCGCCGTTGCCGAGCAAGTGCCAGGTCACCGGGCGGTTGCCGCGCTGCTGCCATTGGTCGAAGTTTTTCCCGTCAAACAAAACGATGGCACCTTCTGGCGGCTTGGCGCCCGAGGTGGGTGACGCGAGCACGACTTTTTTCAGCTCGAAACGAACACCCGCCGTGTGGCTGCCCTGACCGCTGGTGCCGCTGAGGCCGTCTTTGGAAATCGTGCCGGTCCAGCCGTTGGTGTCGAAGCGGATCACCTCTCCGTCGAGTTTGGCGGGGCCTTCGAAATACGGATCCGCCCGGCAGTCGTGTTGCTGGAACAGGCGCAGGAAATACTCGCCCGGGCGGACATTGAGAACCTGCGCGGCGAGGGGCTTGTTGATTTGAAAATAGCCGTTTTCCGCATTGATCCACTCGCCCTGATAGTCGCCCATGAGCGATTGGTCCGCAGCGGCGACTTGGGTCCAGGCCGGCGAAATACCATCCGCCGCGGATGCGGCGGCAGCGGTGAGCAGAAATAAACGGGCGATGTGGGGCAGGAGTTGCATGGGAATGGTTGATGGTAACGGGATCGGCTATTTTGTCATGTGGCGTAAACGCGCCAGTTGAATTTACCCAGACGACCACCAGCCCGATAATTTTACCGAATTTTGTCCGTTTCAACCATCTTGGCGCAGATATCTTTCCACGCACCCACTCGATTTTTCCAAATGCAACTCAAGAGCCTCTTCGTGTGTCTTTCGCTCGCCCTCTTCACCACCCTGCACGCCCAGCAGAACGTCACGGTGGCGGCGGTGGATCCGGTGGATCGCCTCACAGGAAGCAGGGTGCTCGGTGAGTGGGCGGCGGATGGGAATCTCGACGGCTGGACCGGAGCGAACGTCACCGGACTGGCGTCCGCGGGCGGACTACTCACGGCCAGCGACGCCTCGGCCACGTTGGACGCGTCGGTCAGCCTGGGCGCGATCGCCGGCGGTCCGGACCTCGACTTTGGATTCAATGACTACCTGCAAATCCGCCTGAAGCTACCCGCATCCTATACCGGCGATGTCCGGATCGGATATGGCACCTCGGTGAATCCCGGTTTCGCGGCGGCACGGCAGTTCGTCTTGCCGACGGCCAACATCGTGAAGGATGGCGCGTTCCATACCTATCGCCTGGAGCTCGGGCTGGAAGTTTTTTGGCGTGACGCGCTGCGGGATCTCCAAATCACCCCGTTATTGGCCGCCACCGGCGAGTTTCAGATCGACTACGTGGAAGTCGGCGACGTGGCGGGCACCGCGCCCGCCCTCAACCTGGTCACCAATTTCAAAGCCGGCCTGACCGCGGCGAACACCAACCGGCTCGAGAGCAAACACATCTGCGTGTGGTCGGATCCTGCGGACGCGACGTTCACCGCCATCCATGCCCGGCGCGTGTTGCGGATGTGTGAGGAAAGCTATCAGACGTATTGCCGGAAACTCGGCTACAACGAGCCGTTCCGCACCTTCGACTCCACCACGAGCCCCCGCTACAAGCTGAACTTCCTCACGTGGTATGACGGCTACTGGGCGGGAGGATTCAATGACCGGGCGCACATGAACGTGGGCACCAGCGGACTGGCCGACGAGGGCCCGGGAAATCCGGTGCCGCATGAGTTCGGCCACTGCATCCAGATGGCGCAGTCCGGGCGGATGGTCGGCGGGCATTGGGAAAGCCATGCGAACTACCTGCGGGCGCAACGGAATCTGCATTTCTTCGCCACCATCACCAACGCGGTGCCGGCGCTCGACAACCTCACGGGAAACTCCAACTACCGGCCCGACCACAACCGCCACATCTACGCCGACCAGCGCTACTATCTGGCACTCGACAATTACGGCACTCAGTTCGGCCTGCCTGCCAACTACGCCGCGACGATGTGGCGCGATGGCGCGCGGGACCAGACGATGATCGTCAAACTCGCCGCCGCACTCCCGGCCGGCACCTCGGTGAAGGACGTGGCCTGCGAGTCGTGCAAACGCTGGCCGATGCTCGACTTCGTCGAGAAGACCCGCATCCGCGCCGAGCACTGGGGCACCACGGCAAACCGTGCGGCGCATTTTTGGAAACAAGGCGCCCAGCTCATTCCCCTTCAGGACAAGCCCGGCTGGTGGCGGGTGCCGCTGGAGCGCGCGCCGGACCGCTGGTCCTATCAGATGCACGATCTCACCGCCAGCGCCGGAGCCACCGTCACCGCGGAGGTCCGCGGCATCGACCTGCCGGGCACCGGCGAGGACTGGCGCTGGTGTTTCGCCGCCATCTCGGCGGGCGATGCGGTGCGCTACTCGCCGGTCTATCCGCCGGGCAGCCAGAATTTCACGCTCACCGCCGGCGAAACCCAGGTTTTTCTCATCGTCACCGCCACTCCTGATAGCACGAGCCTGGATCTGGACAGTTTTAGCAACACCAAGCCGGTGGACAAGCACGTGGACCGTCTGCGCTATGCCTACGAGGTGCGCCTCGTGAATGCCACACCCGCCGCCCACCCGTATGTCGTGGCAAACCCTTCCGGTTTCCGCACTCACAGCAATGGCGGCGGCGTGCTCGGCCCATCCGCTACGGCGGCGGCGACGGCTTATGTCGGCCCGAATGCCAAGGTGCTAGGCACCGCCAAAGTGCTCGGCACCGCGCGGATCGAGGACTATGCCGTGGTGCAGGGCGGCGCGACCGTGCAAGGCAGCGCGGTGGTCAGCGGATCGGCATTGATCGAGGGAAACGCGCTGGTCGAGGCCGAGGCGCGGGTGCGGGACCGGGCCAATCTCACCAGCGGTGCGGCCGTGCGCGGGCGGGCTCTGGTAGGCGGTTATACGAAAATCGAAAATACCACGATCACCGACGACGCCATCGTCCGTGGCTGCGCATATCCCTTCGGCGGCACCGTCAGCGGCACCGCGATCCTGGACCACGACTACTCGATGGGCTTTACCGTGAGCAGCGGCGCGCATTTCAGCCATATTCCGTGGGACAATTACTGGAATGATTTCTACGCCCAGACGCTTCGCAAAGCACGCGGCTTGGTGGCGAGCTACCGGACCGAAGAGGCCGATGGCGCGGAGTGGTGGGATGAATTCGGCGCGCTCCATGCGATTGTGCGCGGCGCCCCGACGCGATCATTAGACTCCACGCTGGCCTCGCCGGTGATGGCGTTCGACGGCATCGACGACTATGCCGCGCTGGACCGCAGCCTGGCCGACACCCCGCGGTTTTCCTTCTCCGCCTGGGTCAAGCCTGGCAACGCCGTCGGCACGACGGAGCCGCTGTTATTTCTCGGCAGTAGTGCGACGCGTGCGTTGAAACTGATGAGAAACGCCTCGGGTCAGGCCGTGTTCACCCTCAGCGACGGCACCACGGCCCGCACTCTTACCAGCTCCAGCCTGCTGCCGCAAAACGAGTGGCGGCATGTGGCGGTCACCCTTGATGGGACGAGTGGCACGCTCTTCATCAATGGGGTTTCCCAAGCCACCGCCGCCGTCACGATGACTCCGCTCACCGTGTTGGCCGCGAACAACGGCACCGCAGTTCAAGGCAATTTCCTTGGGCGCGATTGGGCGGGCGCTTTGTTCAAGGGCAGCTTCGAAGACGTGCGTTTCTACAACGTGGCCCTGACCGCCGCCGAGGTCACTGCCGAGTCCGCGCGGCGCGGGAGCGCTTTCGGCCAGTTTTCCCCCACCGCCGCCACCGACTTCAACGGCACGACCACCACCAGCGAGAGCGGTGTGAGAAATGGCCGCGTCCGCACACTCAGCGCCTGGGTGAAGCCCCGCACTTCCGACGATGTCAGCAACTACGAAGCCATTTTCGACAGCACCGACGAACGCTTCGGCCGCACCGGCAGCGGCTTGGGACTTGACGCCGGAAAATGGGTCGCGCGACTGGAGAATCTCGGCAACTGGGCCACCAACGTTCCGGCCGTGTTAGGCAAGTGGCAGCACGTAGCGCTATCGCTCAACGGCAGCACCGCCACCTTATTCATCAATGGCGCGCAAGCCGCCACCCGCAGCTACAGCGGGCCCGCGCTGGACTCGGATGCCGCGGGCAAATGCTTTCGGATCGGGTTTTCCCAAACAGCGGCGGAGGTGACGACCCGCCAGTTTTTCGACGGCCTCATCCTCAACGCCCGCATCCACGACCGTGCGCTCACCGCCGCACAAATCGTTCTCGATAGCGACGGCGACGGCGTGAACGACAACGTGGAAATCGACTTCTCAACCAACCCGCTCGACCCTCTCGGCGCCCCTCCCCGGAAGACGATCTCCGGTAAAGTCACGACCTCCACCGGCGGCGCGCTCGCCGGAGCCACGGTTTATTTCTCGGACAGCGCCAACGCGTCCATCACGGGCGCCATCACCGCCACCACCGATGCGACGGGCAACTACAGCCGCCTCCTCACCTCCGGCACGTGGTATGTGGTCGCCGCCGGGACCGGCTACAATGCGGGAACCGAGCGCAGCATCGCGGTGGCTTCCGCGGATATTCCGAACGTCGATTTCTCACTCGTCACCTACGCCGGCGTCAGCGGCCGCGTCACCCAGCGGATGAGTGGCAGCGGCATCTCCGGAGCTTCGGTCTATTTCTCGCGCTCCGCCCTTGCGGCAAGCGCGCCGGTCTTCACGGCCATCACCAATGCATACGGCGACTATACCCAGGCGCTGCCTAACGGAACCTGGTATGTCGCCGCGGGGAATACCGGCAGCTACGTCTCCAGCGACAAGACCATCACCCTGAGCGGCAGCAACGTCGCCAACATCCATTTCTCGCTCATCGCCCGCAACGTGCCGCGCACCGCGGACTTGTTGTTTTCCGCTCAAACGGAAAGCCTGCCCGCCGCCGGCGGCACCGGTAACTGGCCGACCTATCTGCCCGCCGGCCAGAGCCTCACATCCATGGGCTCGCCCACCGTCGAGGCGCTCAACAGCGCGAAATGGGTCCGCCACACCTTCGCGGATGGCGATGGATTCCGGCTCGGCACCTACTCCAGCGCCATCGCTGTCAATGGCGCGACCGTCGTGGTCGCGGCCAAGCCCCAACGGAATAACAACACCGATCCGTGGACCTCGCTGGTCGACATCTTCTACAACCGCCTCGTCCTCGGCATCCGGAACAGCACCGGGGCGATCGTCGTGATCCGAAACGGCACCCAGTATGCGGGCCCGGTGATTCCGGATGGACAGGCCACCGTGCTCAGCCTGGTGGTGCAATCCACCGGGACTTTCAAGGTCTTCGGCAACGGCGTGGAAGTCATGAACAACACCACCACCAGCGCGCTCACCTCGCTGGTGCCGAACGTCCCCGGCACTTACGCCAACGCCATCAACATCGGCCGCAACAATCCGGATGGCTGGACGACTTTCAACGGCCTGATCGGCGACGTGTTTGTTTACAAAGTCGCCCTCACCACCGCGGAGCGCCAGCAGATCGAGGCGGACCTCATGCCGCGATTCGTCACCACGGATCCGGTGATCACCGCCAGCGCCGGTGCCGGCGGGACGATCAATCCGACCGGCAGCGTCCCCGTGGCCGCTGGCGGCAGCCAGATTTTCACCCTGACTCCCCTGCCGGATTACGCGGTCAGCGGTATCCTGGTAGATGGCGTCGCGCAGCCCCTCTCGCCGACCTATCAATTCACCAACGTCACCGGAAACAGGAGTATCGCCGCGAGCTTCAGTCTATCACCGCAGGCCTTGTGGAGACAATCCAGCTTCGGTGCGGACGCGGGCAACCCGCTCATCGCCGGAGACCTGGCGGACCCTGATGGAGACGGCTTGGTCAACCTTCTCGAATACGCCGCAGGCACCTCGCCGACCGTCGGCTCCACGACTTCCTGCGAGTGCCGTATGAGCGGAGCCACTTTCGAGTTCACCTATCCGGTTGATCCCACCGCCACCGATGTGGACCGCTCGGTCGAGTGGAACGACACCCTGCAAACCGGCCCTTGGAGCACGGAAGGTGTTAGTCCGCCCATTCCCGTTGCCGGCACCAACCGCCACTTGGTGACGATTCCCGCAAGCAGTGGCACGAGCCGGTTTGTGAGACTGAAGGTGAGCGTGAAATGATCGCTCACGAAAAAAATTTCGTCCGGTTTCCTTGTGCCGCTCACATTGTCATGCAGACCCTGGAAACTTCCGGCCCCACAGATGCTGAACTGCTCGCCGAGTGGCTGACCCACCGCCGCGAGCCTGCATTTCGTGCGTTGGTTTCCCGTTACGCGCCGCTCGTCCACTCCGCCGCCACGCGGATCTGCGGGAATGACGCCCTCGCTGCCGATGCGTCGCAGTTGGTTTTCATCCTGCTCGCCCGGAAGGCGAAATCCCTCACCGCCCACCCCTCGCTCGCTGGATTTTCCGCAGCCGCACAACGCCGCCGTCGTTTCCACCTCCGTTCACAGCTCCAAAGCCACCGCCCCCGGTTGGAACATGTCCTTGAGAATGAATTGAGGACTTCTTTCGGAAAATGGGCGCAACCCGAGCTCGCCGCCGCCTGGCTCATCGCCGGAAAAATTCCGCCCCCCCAACGTCATCATGCACTGTTGAACAGGATTAGATGAGCCGCGCCTTCATGAAACTCCCTCTCACCCTCGGCGCGATCATTCTTGCGATTGCGTTGGGACTCGTTTGGCAAAGTCACCGCCAAATCGCCCTCGCAGCTGGGCGTCTTGCCAAACTTGTTGCCGCCTGACACACGTGGAGATGAAGGCCTGCGCCGCCGGCGGACGATGTCTTTTGAAATGGAAAATCGCCCAGCCTCCGGATCGCTGCCCGGAGGAAGCTGCCCTGGAATCCTGTTCCGTCCCGGCACGCCCGGGCCAGCCAGCCGCTTGGGCGGGTTTCCGCAGCCTGGGCCGTCATGGGCCATCAGGAGTCCGGAGCACGAGTGCCGCGAGTTTTTCAAACGACTCCCCGCCGCCGAGGTGGCATTGGTAGAGTAGGGCGGTGGCCACTTCGGAACGGTTGACCTTCTTCGGCACTCCGGTCCGCCCCACCTCCTGGCCGCTTCCGGTCCGGGTGTTTCCCTCCACGCCCACCACTCCCCGCGGATCAATTCTTGATGACAGCCACGCGACTCCGCGCCGCGCGGCGAGTGACCATGTGGCCGGGCGGGAATCTTCCGGCGTCACCAGCAACAGGCGCTGGAGGTAGATCAACGCCACCGCATGATAGCTACTGTCATGTCCGCCCTTTTCCGGAAACGCGCCATCCTCCCGCTGCATCCGAATGCCGTCCTCGATGAAATAAAAGGCCACCCGCCGTAGCTCCCCGTTACCGTGGATCATGGCGCACTGCATCAAACCACATCCTAGCAGGAACCTCCGGTGACCATAGATCCGCTGCTTTTCCGCCACCCGGAAGTTCTCGGGCGACGCCATCCACAAGGCGCATTTCAGCAAAGGCCCTTTCAGCCCGTCCACCCGCACCTTGAAGCGCTCCGCCATCGGCGAGGCCTCGATTAACAGGATGGACCGGGCGGTGGTTTCCACCAGAAAACTCGCGCTATGAAACGCATCGCCGCAATCAAACGATCCCTCAGTCTTCATCCGGGAAAACCCCCATTCCAGTTGTTTCAAGCCCCACTCCACGGCCTCCCCGGTCCGGTGCGCCAGTCCGGCCTCCACCCAGCGCCCGCCGTCCCGCTGCATTTCGACGAACCATTTCCTCCCGGGATCCTTCTCCCACTCCCGGTTCACCGACACCGCCCCGCTCTGCCCGCGCCAATCCGCCGGCAGCTTGCGCGGGGTGTTCACGAGCTCCATGTAAGCGGGTGATGTGACGAACTCAAAGTCCCCGGCGAAGACCGGTGAATCGATTGTCAGGGCCGCAATCCCGATGGCTAATATCCATTTCATCGCTACAAGAACGTTCGTCCATGAAACTTTCATACGACGCAAGAACGCAGATCCGATCACAGCCGCTGACGTCCTTGGAGTTCGGAATCAGGGTTGAAGAACCTTCAGATGCCAGAAGAGTTTACCCGATGAACTCAAAGCGGATGTCGCCTGCCACGTCTCCGGGTCGCCTGTCAGGATACGCTGGAGGGTGACTCCGTCACTTGTCCATGACCCGGTCAATCCGGCTGAAACCTCAACGGAGTAGGAAATGTCCGGGCGGTCCGCGGGGCGGGTGTAGGTGAAGAGCCATGCGGAGGCTGGCTTGGCGAGCGTGATGCCGGTGTCGGACGGGGTCTTCGGCGGCAGGCCGAGGGCGTATTTCAACAGGTTCGTCAGGCCGTCATTGGCCGGGATGGCATCTGGTCCGCTGATGGAGGGGTTGGCGAGTTCGGTTGGCGTGAAGTTGTCCCGGGACCACGTGGCGTAGAGGTTGGCGTTGAGCGTGACCTTTACGACGCCGGATGTGGAGGTATCAAGCGTGGCGGCGAAACCGGCTGGCGGAGTGACGACGGCGGTTCCGGACAGATTTCCGGAGTGCGTGAAGAGTGTGTAGCTGCCGCTGAGCGCGCTGCCGGTGTCGATCAGCGTGAGGGTGCCGCCAAGCGCGAGGGCTCCGGTGACGTTGACGCGGTCACTGGATGTGCCTAACCGGAAACTGCTGGAACCACCGGTTTTGAGCGTGAGCGGGCCGGTTGTGAGCGGGCCGGCATTTCCCCCACCCGGCGCAAGCATGCCGCCGGACTCCACGGTCACGGAGCCGGCGGTGCCCGTGCCGCCCAAGATGCCGGATGCGTGGACCGTGGTCGCGCTGGTGGCGATGCTGCCGGTCACGAGAAGCGTTCCGCCGGTGACGTTGGTGGTGCCGGAGTAGGTGTTGATGTTGGACAGGGTGAGCGTGCCCGGTCCGGCCTTGGTCAGGGAACCGACGAAACTAACCGGATTGCTGTCGGCGAGCACGCGGTCGATGGTGGTGTTGAAGCCGTTTGTGTCGATGACGCCGCCTCCGCTGTTGGAGAGGATGGCGCGTCCGCTGGCGTCGCCGGTGACAAGCTGCGGGATGTCGGCGGAGAGTTTCAAGGTTCCGCCGCTGGTGAGGATGAGGCGGGCGTAACCGTTGGCGCTTCCAGAAGCACCGTTGAAACCGACCGGCTGCCCGGTGGTGAGGGTGCCGCCGCGGACGGTCAGCGTAGTTTGGCTGCTGGTGCCGACGCTCTGTGAGAGTTGAATGGGGCTGGAACCGGTGTAAACCATCGCGCCGCTGCCGCCCGCCGCGGTGCCGATGTTGAGCGTGGCCGCGTAGCCGCCGTTGGCCTGGAGATTCACCGCACCGGCCTGGTTCCAGGTCGAGTGATTGCCGATGGTCAGCGTGGAGTTGCGCGCGACCGCGAGCAAACCGTGGTTAGTGACGGTGGTGGGGAATCCCGGCGCGCCGGCGACGTTCAGTGTCTGGGCGGCGGTGCCTGTCGCGGTGTTGACGCCGGGGACCGCTCCCAGTTGGAAGGACTTGGCAATACCGGTGACCGCGGTGGTGGCGGCGGTCTGAGTGCCGCTCCCGACGTTGAGCGTCGAGGTCGCGGTGTTCACGACGTTCAAGGTATAACCGCCGGTCGCACCCGTCTGATTTCCGGACAGGTTCACGGTGCCGCCGTCGACCACGGTGCCGCCGGTGTGGGAGTTCGGGGTTAGGAGGTTGAGGATTCCCGATCCGAATTTCGTTAGAGCCGTAATCCCGGCGAGGTTGCCCGACCCGGCGAAAGTGAGGGCCGCGGTGTTGTTTACCGAAACCGAGGCCGGCGAGACGGAGCCCGACAGATTGACGGTCGGATTGGCGGCTCCCGTGGCGTCGAAAAGAACGGGATTTCCATTGGTGAACGTGGAGAGGCGCGCTCCATTCCAGAAGGTGGCCGCGCTGCCGGAGTTCCACAGGTTGGTGGACCCGTCACCTCGCCAGACGAGAGTGGCAACAGAAGAAGAGGAAGTGGGATCGGTGCCGGCGAGAAACTCGTCGTCGTTGGTCTGACCGTCGAGGTCCGGATCCGCGCCGGGTGCGGCCTCGGGATCATTGGAATCGCCGAACCAGAGGATCTGCCATTGCTGGAAGGCGCTGAGCGTGGAAGTGACGACGACTTTCACCTGGCCGCTGGTGGCGGTGTCCACCGTGCAATCGAAGTTCACGGGAACCGTGCCGACGGTGAACCCGGAGCCGCCGAGCGTACCGGTATAATTGAAGATCGTGTGGGTGCCGGGAAGGAGACCGCCTGCGTTCGTAAAGTTGATGATGCCGTTGAGCGTGAGGTTGCCGGTGATATCGACACGGTCACGGGCGCTGCCGAGATCGAAGACGGTGACGCTTTCCGCGGCGAGGGTGAGGCCGGCGGTGAAGGTGAGGACTCCGGGGCCGTTATCGCCGGGACTGAGCGTGGCGTCGCCCTCGATGGTCGCGGCGGCAAGGCTGCCGGCGCCGCCTAACAACGCACCGGCGTTCACCGTGAGCGGGCTTGCGGTGATGCTGCCGTTCACGACAAGCGAGCCGCCGGAAACGTTGGTGGAGCCCGCGTGGCTGCATGCGGCGGTGAGTTTCAGCATGCCTTCACCCACCTTGTTGAGAGCGGTGAGGCAACCGGCCGCTTGTTCGGAGACCGTGCCTTCGAAGACGGCGTCCGTGTTTCCCCGGCCGATCTCCCAGCTGAAGGTCCTGCCCACGGTGGGGCCGCCCTGGAGGATGGAACCGGGCGCTCCAGTTAGAGCGCCGAGCGCGACCTTGGAGCCGGGGCCGTCATCGACGATGGCGACGTAGCGGAGCTTCACGTTCGCGGCGAGATTCATGGCCGCCAGCGGCAGGCCGGTGGGCGAGTAGTTGTTGCCGATCCGGAATTCGCCGCCGCTGTCATCAGTGGACACATTGATCTGCCCGGTGAAGGCGGACCAGTCGGCATCGATCCCGGTGCGGATGTCCGGAATGTAAAGATTGAGGGTGCCGCCGCCGGTGAGGGATCCGCCTAGGTTGCAACGCGCGTCACAGTTCAAGGTGGCTGTGAAGCCGGTGGGCACCTCAAGATTCCAGGTGGAAACGTTGGATGTATTGAAATTGGAATACATGCCGAGCGTGCCGCCCTTGAGGGTGATGCGGCCGCTGCCGAAGGCGTTGGTGTTCGCGGTGTCGCTGGCGAGTTGAATGATGCCCGCGTTGAGAGTGGTGCCGCCGCTGTGGGTGTTCGCGCCGTCGAGGGTGAGGGCGCCGCTGCCGTTCTTGATCAACGGGGTTTCGCCGGTGATGCTTCCGGAGGTGGAGTTGAGGGTGACGGCTTTGGTGGTGTTGTTCACAAGCACCGAAGCGGGCTCGACCACTCCTGATAGAACAGCGGTGCCGTGGGTGAGGGTATCGTCGAAGGTGACCGCGTCATATTTCACGAAGCGGTCGGCGGACGCTCCGTTACGCCAGTTGGCCGCGCCAGTGGCGGGATTCACGGGATCGCCGGAATTCCAGGTGGAGTCGGGACTGCCGGTCCAGAAGAGCGATGC
>JBEDKU010000082.1:0-3856 GCA_041172045.1 Verrucomicrobiota bacterium
CCCCAATACCCGAACCTCTGAATCATGAATCACTCACTTCTCGGATCTTTTATCGCAGCGGCACTGATTTTCGTCTCGCCTCACCTGTGCGGGCAATCCGCCCGCCTCCCCAACGTGGTCCTCATCCTCGCCGATGACCTCGGCGTGGAATGCCTTACCTCTTACGGCGGTAACTCTCACAAGACTCCGAACATCGACAAGCTGGCCGCGCAGGGAATGCGATTCACCCGCTGTTTCTCCAATCCCTATTGCTCACCGTCGCGCGCCACTCTGCTGACCGGTCGTTATCCCTTCAAGAACGGCCTCAAGACCGTGCTGGATACCAAGGAAAAGGAGGATGTCTATCTACACCCCGACCAACCAAGTTTCGGACGCCAGCTCAAGCGGCAGGGCTACGCCACCCAGATCGTCGGCAAATGGCATGTCTCCTTCGAGCACAAGCACAACACGATCAACGAATCCGGATTCGATCACTATCAGACCTGGCGGATCTTCGATGATAACGGGGAAAAGACAACCCGATACTGGATTCCATACCTCATCCGCGACGGAGAGGTGATCGCGGATCAGGTCAAGGAGCGCTACGGCCCGGATGTGGATCTGGAGGTCTATCTCGATTTCATCAAATCGAACGCGAAAAAAGGAGATCCGTTTCTCGCCTACTACTCCACCTGCCTGCCGCACTTTCCATGGGAGCCGACGCCGGATAGCAAGGATCAGAGCTACCGGGAAACTGTCGTCGGCCACAAGGGCGATGCGAAATATTTCCCGGACATGCTCGCTTACCTCGACAAGCAGATCGGCCAAATGCTGGCGACCCTCGAGGAACTCGGCATCGCCAAAGACACCATCGTGATTTTCCTCGCAGACAACGGCACCGACCGCGGCCTCGTCAACGAGTGGGGCGACGGGAAAAAAGTCCGCGGGGGCAAGGGGACCCTGACCGACCGTGGCACCCACGTTCCGCTGATCGTGCGCTGGCCCGGCCACATCGAGGCGGGATCCACCTGCGAAGACCTGATTGATTTTTCGGACCTCCTTCCAACGCTTTGCGAGCTAACGGACGCGTCTCTTCCCGAGCAGGAGGTCCAGGGTCGAAGCTTCGCGCCCCGGCTTTTCGGCAAACCCGGCAGTCCCCGGGAGTGGATTCATATCCAACACGAAGGCGCCAGGCAGGTTAGGAGCAGCGATTACATGCTGGACAACAAGGACCAGCTTCGGCGGGCTGTCGAATTGTGGGAGGATCCGTCGGATTCTAACGAAAACAGGGATCCTGAGAAGGAAGCAGCCGCCCGCAAAACGTTGCAGGCGGTCTTTGATGCCTTGGGGAAATGAATTCGCCCGCGGCATGTGATCGTTCACTCCACCCGCACGCGCACCTCTCCGGATACCGGTTCATCCACGATCCAGCGTGATCCGACACGCTTAGCCGGTGCGGGGTTGTCGTTGATGGTGATCTTTCCCGAGGATGGGGAAGCGGGGAGTTCGAGTTTGGCGGTCATGCCTTCGGGGAGGGTCAATCGCATATCGAACGACCGGCCGTTTTCCCAGTGCATCATGATCGGGCCGCGCGGAGTGGGGATTTTTCCTTTGGCGAATGAAAGCGCGCCGGGATGCGGGCGGATCCTCGCCTGTTTCCAGCCGGGAGCGAGTGGTTCCGCACCGAGCACGAAGCGGGGCAGAAGGTTGGCCGGCGCGGCGCCCCAGGCGTGGTTCCAGTCCTGGTTCGGCTTGTATTTCTGGTCCCATGCCTCCCAGGTGATGGTGGTGCCGCTTTCGACCATGTGCCGCCAACTGCGGTCGGTGGGTGCGGTAACGAGTGTCAATGCATGTGCCCCGGCATCGTTGGCAAACAGCCCTTCCATCAGATACTGCGCGGCGTAGACCGAGCCGGCCATGCCGCGTTTTTGAACGAAATGAACGACCGCCTGGACTTGTTCATCGGGGACCAGACCGAAGGCCAGCGGGAACAGGCTGGCGTGTTGGGATGTGTGGTCGGTGCCCTCGCCATCGCGATAGGCACCCGTAGCAGGGTCAAACAGCGTGCGTTGGAAGGATGCGCGGGCGATGGATGCCATGGCCGCGTATTCGGCGGCATCCTTGTCCTTGCCGAGGGCGGCGGCGATCTCCGACATCAATCCAAGCGAGCGGATGTGGAAGGCGTTGACGACGGTATTGACCGGTTTGAAAACGAAGCCGTCCCGCTCCTTGACCGGCCAGTCCACGATGTCGCCCTTCCTGATTTGTTCCGCGTTGCTGACGAGCAGTCCATCCTCACGGGCGCGCTCTAGCAGTAGCTTGGGCTTGAGGGATTCGTAACGCGGGGCGAGCCAGTTGGCGTCCCCCGTGTGCCGGTAGTCCGCATGGGCCATGAAGATCATGTGGAACGCCCACTCAGTCGGCCAGGTGGGATTCTTGATCAGCCAGTCGAAGGTGTCGCGCGCCATCTGGATGTCATTGTCGGTGGTATAGTGGCTGAGTTGGTTGAAATAGGCGTCACCTTCATAAGGGATGCGCTCGCGGTCGCCGTCGACATAGACACCCGCGAAGGTGGTGGCCTTGATCGAGTAGCGGCTGAGGTCCCAGATCCGGTTGAGCATCGCGTCGGAGCTTTCGAAGGAAGCGGCGCTATCATCCCAAGTGCTGGCGAACGCCGACTTGCGCACGATGTACTGAGGCTTCAGTTCCCCCGGCCAGCCCTCGATCTCGACCCATCGGAAAGGCAGGACCACGCCCCATTCCGGCGGAGTGAGCACGGCGGGCGGCAGGTTGGGTGTGTTGACCTGCGTGTTTCGTTCGTCGGCGGGCGGTGCCGCGATGACGGGCTCCGCACCTTGCAGGCGGACTCGTGTGACGGCATAGCGCACGCTGCCGGGCGGCTCGCGGTTGATACGTCCGTTTCGCAGGTCTTCGCCGAAATGCACGGACACGGGGTCCGCGGCGTTCGCGGGAGGGGTGAGTTGGATATTGCCGAACGACGCGCGCCCGAAATCGACGAGCACGGTGTTCGCATCCACCCGCTTGATCGAGAGGGGAGCCTCATCGACGAGGTGAACCGGCGCGGCACCGCAGGAGGCGGCGAGCGCGATTGTGAAAAGCAAGGTCCTCATGAGTGGGAGTTCGTTAGGTGTTGGTCGTTTGATTTCAATCCTGATGGAAAACTTGTTTTAACGGCACCCGCACGGGCGAGTTGTCCGGATTCACCTCCATGATGTCCGCCATGTGCGCCCACCATTTTTGCATCAGCTCGGTTTTCCGTAGTTCGGCGGCGGTGTTGTTGGCTGCGAGTTTTTGAACGGCGAACAAGGTTCCGGTTTCCTCATCAAGGAAGATGGAATAGTCGCTGATGCCCGCGTCCCGGATCGCCTTGGAGAGTTCCGGCCAGATGGCGTCGTGGCGTTTTTTATATTCCGCGCCCATGCCGGGTTTAAGTTTCAATTTGGCGGCGGTGAGGGCGGGGCTTGCCGTTGAAACAACTCCGGGTTTGGCGTTTGGATCCACGGCGGGTGTGGCTTGGGTTTCTGGCAGATCCTGTAGCGCGAGGCGGCGCAGTTCATCGGCCTGTTTCAGCCAGGCGAGCTCGAGTTCGCCGACCTTCGCGGGCTCGCTGGCGGCTAGATTCCGGGTTTCACTGCGATCCGTGCGGAGGTTGTAGAGCTCCCATGGTTCGCCGGACTTGCAGACCAGTTTCCAATCCCCCGTGCGGACCGCGCGGTGGCCGTCATGATAAAACCAGAGGGAATCGCGGGTTACCGCGCCGTCCTTGGCGAAGGCGGGGGTGAGGCTCTTGCCCGGCAGCGGGGGCACGGGCAATCCGGCGGTGGCCGCAGGCGCTGTCGTATCGGTGATGTCCAGC
>JBEDKU010000083.1:0-2673 GCA_041172045.1 Verrucomicrobiota bacterium
GAGCAACCGGGCATCAAAGCCGGCCCCTATGGGTATCGGAGAAAAAATCACACTTTCGGTATTTTTTTTGCAACGCGGGGTTTGGCGCTCTTGGGTAGCCTTGCATCGGTAAGAGCAGCGATGAGCATGCCTGCACCGTTCTCCCCCAGCTCGTTCTTGCTTCGAAGTGTCTCAATTGCGGACGCCACTTCATCTGTCGTCATTCCCTTGAGGGTCTCACATTCGCTGTCTGTCATCGGCTCCTTCTGTAAAACCTTCCTGCACACCGGTAGGTAGATTTTGGCTCGTTTGGACTTCGCCGCTCTTTCTTCAACGGCGCTCATCTTGTCATCAATAAGCCATTCGGAAAAAAGATCCCGCGCAGTCAACACAACCTCGCGACCGATCCCCTTCACCTCGTAGAAATTGGCCATTTCGGCAGCAGCGGCTTTCAATTCTGAGTCGTGTAACTTGGATTCACCTTGATGAACGTCAATGATCTCTCTCTTCTCAACATAGGCTCTCGTGAAGCCACGCCATTTCGAAATTCTGGTGGTTGGCTTGGTTCCCGATTCACATGCAATGAGGAATGAATCTAGCGTCACCGCGCTTGATGAATCGCCATCGCAAGCGTCAAGGACTTCGATAAACTCCTCGTCCATTTTCCTCTTTTCGGAAGCGGCATATTCTTCAAATCGCACCGTGGAGGCAGCCCTCCTCGCCCTGACAAGCGCAGTTCGGCACTCAGTGAACAGGCAAAGGGCACGATACGCTGTATCGGCGGGGTCTTCTTCCGAACTGGAAATCTGCGCTGCAACTGTGACAAGATCTCCAAGGCTCGGCAATGTTGGCAAACCATAGTCAGGTGGTGTAGGCCCAATTGCTGTTATTTTGGGTGCATTCATGACTGTTTGAGAGATGGAAGTTTCGCAACTGCATCGCGGAGCGCGGATTCGTCGGTGTGGCTGTAAATCTGATGGCTCTCGCGTGTGGTGTGGCCGGTAAGGGCCATGCGATCCTCTTCACTCACCCCAGCGTTCCGCAACCAACTGGTGAACGTGTGGCGGAGGCTGTGAAAACCACGTTCCCATGTCACACGCCCCGCTTGCTTCTGGGGATCCACGGCACCTGCCTTCTTTCGGCTTCGCTTTGGCTTTACGGCGTTTTCGTCAACCTCGCGGGAAGGCTTGCCGCGATCCACTCCCGCTGAAAGCATGATCTTGTTGAACGTCTGTGAGAGTCCCGCCCGTGCGCCGATTTCCACCGTCGAGAGTTTCTCGAAAACCGGCGCGTCCGGCTTGTCGCTGTGAATAGGAGCGCTTTCGAAGAAAGCAAGCAGGTCGGACTGGATCGGAATGCGCACCTCCCGCTTCTTCTTTTTCGTCTTCGACGGAACCAGCGTGATGCGTTTCGCTTCGAGGTCCACCGATGCCCATGAAAGACGGGCGGCATCACCCAGCCGCAACCCGGTGAAGGCGGCGACGAGAATCAGTCCGCGCCACTCCTCGCTTGGCGCATGTTTCATGAGAGAGGAAACCTCTTCACCCGTGAACGGCTTCCGGTCGAGACTGTCGCTCGTATCGATGGCCTCCAATGCCGTGAATGGGTTGAAGGATACCAATCCCTCACGTATCGCCGCACGATACACGGCTCCCGCGTCCTTCATGTAGGAGAGCACGGTCTTTCCGGCTCTCCCGCCGTCCTGCAAGGATTCCCGCCACCGCCTCGCATCAAGGGCCGTGAGTGATTCGAGAGGCTTCTTCCGCCGGTCGGCGCCAAGCCATGAGAGCAATGCTTCCGTGTGTCCGTCGTATCGCGCTATCGTGGCCTTGCTGGAATCGCGCTTTTTCCTGCGGATCCATTCCGCCGTCCAGGATTCGATGGTGTATGATGTCATTTCCTCGCCCGTGGCGATGGCAAGGAGCTTCGAAAGATACTTGCGGGCGGTGGGTGCCGTGAAGGTTTCCCGCTCGATCTCCGCCACCGCTTCAGCAAGCAGAGATTTCGCCCGTTGCGCCCGATCGCTTCCGGCCTGCATCACGGACTGCGCGTTCCGCTCCATTTCGTCGGCGAATGCCTGCGCCTTCTTTTTGTTCGTATGCCCGGTGGATTTTCGGACCTTGCGGAGTTCTCCCGTTTCCGGGTCGGCGACGTAGTACTGGAACTGATAAACTTCAACCCCTGCGCGTTTGTAGATGCTGGCCATGTGATCTCTTTCCTAACTGAACTGTGTTCAGACCGTGACCTATTCTTGCCAAGATAGCAAGTTCTTACTGTATTCTCCCCCCTTTAAAACACTGGAAATCATTGATTTGCAATACGGTCATTTGGTTTCAGCGGTTCGAATCCGCTACGCTCCACTTCTTTTGATTCTCAATTAGTTACGAGACAAGGACCCGCCGAAAAGCCCAAAATGGGAACGGAAATGGGAACAAATCCGAGAACGTCCAGCAAAGTCCACCAATGGGGATTCACCGCGTTACCCAGCGGGCCGGTGAGTCCAACGGCCCGCGGTGCGACATGTCGCGGCAGGTTCGGGCGAAGGGTCCCGGGATCTCTTCGCGGATGGGCACGGCCATTGCCACCGGTGGGGCGGCAGTCTCATTTCCGGGTCATGGAGCCGACGCCGCGAACGCCTAGCGACGTGGTGGTGAAGGTGTCTATACGCTTGCGACCTTTGAGGGTGTAGGAAAC
>JBEDKU010000084.1:0-4388 GCA_041172045.1 Verrucomicrobiota bacterium
GCTGTGGATGAATGACGATATCTTCATGCTCGCCGATCAGTCGCTCGCCGACTTCGCGCAGCCCCGCCACCTCGGCGAGATGCAAGAGCGCCTCGGCACCAGCATCGTCGCCGGTAACTCATGGCGCCGCGGCCTTGGCCAGGTGCTGATGCGCTGCCACCACCACGGCCGCGGCACCCTTAATTTCAGCACCCACACCCCGTATCTCTATCATCGCGAGAAAGCCGCCGAGGTTTTCCAACAGTTCGGAGGCTTCCACAAAATCCCCTTCGAGACTGCTTATTACAACTGGTGCCGCAGCCCCGGCTTGCCCGCCGCCGAAAAATCCAAAGGCCCCCACGATCTGGCAGGAAAACTTTGGATCAACCCCAGCTTCCCCAGGGTCACCCGCGAATTCCGGGAAGAAATGGCCCGCCGCTTCGGCTCACCGCCGCCCAGCGCGCCCACCGGCGCCCGCGGCAAGACGGACCTCCCCTGCGCCCGTATCCACCCCCCCGATCCTTGATATCCTCCCGCCATGAGCTTCCGAAACTATGCCCCCCAGGGCGGGATCCGCATCGACGCCCGCACCGGCCAAGCCAAACAGCAAGGCATCCGCAACACCCACCGCGACACCCGCGGCAACATCATCGGCGGGGTCGATGCCGACGGCCAGCGCTTCGGCACCAAGGCCACCAACGGCGGCGGCGCCCAAACCCCTGGGGTCTCCCAAAGCGCCACCCCAAGGCTCGACGCCGGCGTGCAAACCCCGCGCCTCGATGCCATGCGCGACCCCGCCGCCGCCGGCGAAAGCTTCGCCCAGACCGACGCCCGCAAGCGCCAGGCTAGCACCCTGGCCGGTAACTTCGGCAGCGGCCCGCAGAATCTCGCGCAACGCCAGCAACTTTTCAAAGACATGCAGATGGTCGGCGGCGGAGCCATGACCCCGGACATGAAATCCCGCGCCACCAAGCTCGGCGTCAAACCCAACCGCTTCGACGCAGTGGCAAGAAAGATCCCGAAAGCCGCAGGAGCCGTGGCCGCCGGTGGGCAACCCGCGCTTTCTCCGTTGCGCCAACCCGCCGCCGCGCCGGCACCCGGCATCATCCCGGCCCCAGTCGACCCCGTCCTGCCGCCGGTGGCGAATATTCAAAGGCAATCTCCGTCGTGGCGTGGGCGGATGTCCTAATCGCTTGCTGGCTGACGCGATCCGTGTTACACGCGATCCGCCATGAAAACGCCGTTGCTGCATCTTCTCCTCGGTTCGTGCCTTGGACTCCTCCCCGTCCTTGCGTTTGAACCCACCCGGCTGAGCCCGCCGGCGGATCCAGTCCTGCCGATGCTCCAGCGCCGCGCCGCGCCGATCATCAAAACGGACCCGATGCCGCCGTTGCCCCCGGCTCCCAATCTCATCCCTCTGCCCCCGCCCTTGCCGCAGCCTGCGCCGCAACCCGCGGTCCCCGTCCAAGGACGAAGCCGGCCGATCAACCCGACCATGACCGCGCAAAAATTCATGCGCCATTACCAGCCCACCGAAGAGGAACAGATGGCGGCGGAAATGCGGCGGTATCGCCAGCAGCGCCTGATGGACGACCAGCGCCGGGACCAGGAACAAGCCGAAATGCAGCGCCGCCTTCACCAGCTCGAACAGGCCCGCATCATCGAAGCCCAGCGTCGCCAGATGGAAGAGTTCCGGCGCCAGAACAGCAGGTATCGTTGACCACCTGCCGTTGACCACCAACAGCGTCCAAACGGGGCATTTCACCGGGACGTCAGCCACTCAAAAGCTTGAGAATGCGCTGGAAAGTCTGGATATCTGGACTTATTGCCCGATTTTAAGTCTGCAATGTCTACCATTCCATCACAGCGGCTTTCGTTGTATTTGCAGGGATTCCAGTGAATCGGCAAACCCCGTTGACCACCTCTGTTGACCACCGCTCTTGCAACGTGTCGCAAATTGTCCCACGGTGGGGACATGAGCGAGTGGACGCAGGTCGGTGAAAATTTGGTGAAGCATTCGGGCGGGACGATCTACCTGCGGGCCAAGGTGAATGGCAAGGTGATTCGTGTGTCGCTGGCAACGACGGACCTGCGGATCGCCAAGATCAAGCGCGACGAGCGGCTCAGCAAGATCCGCAATGCGGCGGTCAAGCAGGCGACGGAGGGGGCGGTCAAGGTGCGGACCCTGGCGGATGGCCTGGCGCTGCTGCGCGAGCGCATCACCCACCAACCGCACCTCAAGGCTCCGACGCTGGTGTTTTACAAGGACATGCTCAACGTGCTCGATCTGACGCTGCCGGTGGCCGGCCATGCGCGGAGCTGGACGGCCGGCGAGGCGGCGAAGTGGTGGACGGTGATTGCCGGACGCTTCCACGCGCAGCGCGCCAACAACGTGCTGGGGGTGGTCAAGCGGCTGGGCAAGCTGCTGGTGGAACTGGCGGTGCGCCCGGACGATCCGACCGCGGCCCTGAAGCGGGTGGCGATTCCCGACACCGAGATTTTGATCCCGTCGCGGGAACAGATCGAGCGGATCGTGGCCTCGATCCGGGGGATGAAGAAGGCCAACTCGGTGGCGTCCGCGGACATGGTGGAGTTTCTGGCGTTCTCCGGCTGCCGGATCTCCCAGGCGCGGGTGATCACCTGGGAGCATGTGGAAGCGGAGTGGTTGGTGTTCCAGGCTGGCGTGAAGGGCACCAAGGGCGCGGCCACCCGGCGGCTGCCGATCAATCCGCCGCTGCGGGTGCTGCTTGCCCGGATGCGGGCCGATACGGCCAAGGAGGAACCGACGGGCAAGCTGTTCACGGTCGGCCTGCCAAAGTGGTCGCTAGACAACGCCTGCGTGCGGCTGGAGATCCCCCACATCCGGATTCACGACCTGCGGCATTTTTTCGGCTCCTACGCCATCGAGGCCGGAGTGGACATTCCGACGGTGGCGAAGTGGCTGGGCCACAAGGACGGCGGCAGGCTGCTGCTCAAGACCTATTCGCACATCCGCGACGCCCACAGTCTGACGAGCGCGGCGAAGCTGAAGTGATGTGCGGGGCTCAGGCTTGGAACGCGCCGGCCAGAAAGCGGGCACAGACGGCGGCGGCCCATTCGCGGGTGGTCTCGCTGAATTTCATCTCGGCCGAGGACGGCCGCGCCGAGCGGTCCAGCGAGGTGTGAAGGTCGATCCTGAAAAACTTGGCGTGGGGCACGGCGGTGAAAACCATGCCGCGCCTGGGCAGGTCGGTGCGGTGATCCTCGCGCAGCTCGATGCCGACGGCGAAGGTGGAATCCGGGCTCAGCTCTGAAACCTCGCGCATCTGGGTGATGCGGGCCGGCAGGTGGTGCTTCAGCAGCGCGGCGAGCAAGGCGGACAATTCGGGCTGAATGATGTCTTGCACCAGCGCGTCGCCCTCCTTGAAGGCTTCTTCCAGCGCGATCCGGGCGCGCTGGCGGTGTTCCTCGTGCTGGCTGGCAAGCTGCTGCTGCCTGGCGGCGTAGCGGTCGAGATGGGCGTCGTAGTTCATGGTGGTGGCAGCTTACTGCGGAGGTGGCTAGACGAGAGAGGCGCATTCCCGGAGGATTTGGGGGCCTTTGGTGTGGTAGGCTTTTTGGAAGTCGTATTGGGCTTGGAGGCGAATGAGAAAGTCGCCAGGGGTGCCGAAACAGGCTTGAAAGCGGAGGGCGATGGACGCGCTGACGCCTTTTTTCTCGCGGAGGATGTCGTTGAGCTGCGCGGGGCTGATTTTCATGGCGGCGGCGGCGGCGGCTTGGGTGAGGCCGTGGTGATCGAGGGTGTCCCGAATGAGCGCGGCGGCGGGGTTGGACTGGGGGTTGGGAACCTTGAGCGGATCGCGAGGAATAGCAGGTGGTTTTGATTTCATGGCGGGTTGAGGGTCAGTGGGTGTCTTGGATTCTGACGAGGTGGACGTTTGTCATTTCTGCATTTTCCCATTGGAAGGTAATGCGCCATGGGGATTTGCGGGAGTCTGCATCAATCGAGAATTGGGCGCTGCCTTTGAGTTGGTGATAGTGGAGGAATGGGGAGAGAAGCAGGGCTTTCTCGTCCGCTTGATCCAGGAGCGCGAGACGTGCCATGGCTTTGGAGGTGTTGAGGCTGCCGAAGGCGTTGAGTTCCTTGCGGCTGAGTGCGCGGCCAAGGAAGAGTTTTTCAGTCGCGGCATCCGCAAAGCTCTGGATCACGGGGGAGAAAATACACGAAAAGACGAAGACAACAAGCGGGGAATTCGTCTTTTGGCGGAGGGCTTACGCGTGCCACGGTTTCCAGCCGTGTGGGCAGTAGCGGCATTTGAGCAAGGGCAGTACGGTGCTGAGGTGCTGAGGTGCTGAGGTGCTGAGGTGCTGAGGTGCTGAGGTGCTGAGGTGCTGAGGTGCTGAGGTGCTGAGGTGCTGAGGTGCTGAGG
>JBEDKU010000085.1:0-3444 GCA_041172045.1 Verrucomicrobiota bacterium
GGCGTTCAATGTTCAACGTTCAAAGAGTGGCTGCGGGCGTCTCGCCGCAGGCCGTTGCCGGAGCGTCCCGCTCCGTGCCCAACACCGGTAGGGCGTGACCGCCGCGGCGCGCCCACCTCACCTTCCACCGCCAGCGGCTTTTCTCCCTCTCCCACTTCGATGTTCAATGTTAGACGTTCAATGTTCAACGTTCAAAGAGTGGCTGCGGGCGTCTCGCCCCAGGCCGTTGCCGGAGCGTCCCGCTCCGTGCCCAACACCGGTAGGGCGTGACCGCCGCGGCGCGCCCACTTCACCTTCTTCCGCCGGAGGCTTTTCTCCCTCTTCACTTCAATGTTCCATGTTGGGAGTTCGATGTTCGATGTTCATCCCCTCCCCGTCCAATCACCCCACTGCCGCAATCGCTCTCCTGCAGGATCTCGGAAATGAAAACATGCTCGGCAAGCTGCTCAAAGAAGCTGGATTTCCGGAACGCGTCCTCGGGATCAAGGGTTGGAGGATTCATGATGGGATAAGCGTGCCCGGCACGGTCACGGATTCAATCTCAGAATGCCGCATGCGCCATCAGCTTCTCCACCAGATCGCTATCCAGACCCGTCTCTCCCAGCGCTGGCTGATGGGATGGTTCGGCATTCGCGGCATCGGCAGCCTCTACTGCCTGAGCGATGCCCTCACCCCCTCCGTGGTGGCCCTCAGTGTGGCCGTCCACGGTCTCACCAGCTCCTCCACTTCTACGAAAAAGCCGCCATCCGCCACCTGGCCCGCAAAGCCGCACGCCAGTCCGGTCGCTGAGCTTCCTCAACGGCCGTCGCCGTCGGCATCGCCGGGAAGCGCGCGCTCGACGCGGTGCCAGCCATCGCGCACGGCGCCTCGGGCGTGCTCCCATCCCAGACGGGATCCGCCTCGCGCTACATCCCACTGGGTGGCGAGTTCTGGTTCGGCTTCATCGAACGAACGTCCCTGGCGCTGGCCGTAGCCCTCGTAGCCCATCCGATAGGCGGGACGATAGTCGTTGTAGTCGTATTGACCGATGTAATACGGCTGGAGCTTATGGTTTTCCTCCCAGTAGGCATTCTCCGCGGTGGGGTCGTATCCTTCCGCCACGTTGTGACCGGCGACGGCTCCGGCGATGGCACCCACCAATCCGCCGACTGCGGTTCCGACCGGACCACCCAGCGATCCGAGCGCAGCTCCGGTGGCTGCGCCAGCGGCGGTGCCTACTCCGGTTCCCAAGGGATGGCTGCCGGGTTCACCGGTGATGGGGTCTCTGTTCTCACTCTTGGTTTCTTCTTCGTTGGTTTTCATGACGGCTCCCCTTGAGCAATTGATCTGCCAGCCACCCTCCATCTTCACGGAGGACGACGCATCCTCGGATCTACGGGGGAAATACCGTCCTCCACCGGTTCTGTTGGAGAGGCGGCGGACCTTGCGGCATCCACGGACCGCTGCACTTTGCACCGGCCGGTTGCAATACGCCGTAATCGCCTCATCCACCCGGTCTCGCCTGGCAAACTTGCGCCCGCCCGTTGCGTCCCTCGCGGTGCCAACGACATTGTTTTCATGAATCTCACCGGTTCCGCAATCGTCCTGACCTTCCTCACCGCCGCATGCAGCCCCATGCGACCTTCGGACTTTGCCGCCGGAACGCCGTCGTTCGACCCCCTCCGCTTCTTTACCGGGGAGACCACATCCAACGGCGTCAGGGAGAACCGCCGCGGCCAGCCCGTGGCACAGGTCTTCACCGCCACCTCCGGGAAAATGACAGGCGACATCCTCCACCTTGAGCAGGATCTCCGTTTCATATCCGGAGCCAAAATCACCACCAGCCATCGCTCATGGCAGCTCAGGAAGACCGGCTCTCATACCTACCAGGGCACGGCCAATGACATCATTGGCACCGCCACCGGTGAGGCACATGGAAACGCGTTCCATTGGAGTTTTCCCCTCGCCCTCTCCCCTGGGAACCCCCTCACCACCATCCGCATGAGCCAGTGGATGTATCTGCAGCCCGGTGGCGAGACCATGCTCAACCACACCACCATCTCCAAAGCCGGCATCGTCGTCTCACAGGTCACCGAAACCTTCGCTAAGAAAAAGCCCGCGAAAAACTCCACCAACCCCACTCCATGACTTAAGCCCGCGAAAACCGAACCTTGGAAACACCCCCCTTGGACTACTGCGGCACCCGACGGATACCCGGCACATTTCCTGCAAAAAGTTAGCTTGGGAGAAAACCACCCGAACAAAACCATGAAATCAAGCAATCAAGACAAAGCAGAAGGAACCGCCAAAGACCTCAAAGGAAAAATCAAGGAAGGCGCCGGCAAAGTCGTTGGAAATGAAAGGCTGCAGGCTGAAGGCATAGCCGACCAAGCCGAAGGCAAGTTGCAGAAGAAGGTCGGCGACGTGAAAAAGGTATTCGACAAGTGACCGTAACCGGTCTCATCGATTCCCAAAAAGCCCTCCCGGTATTAGCGTGCCGGAAGGGTTTTTTGCATCCCGACCATAGCAAATTGCAATATCCTCCATCCGCGAAGCCTTCCTACAGCAGACGGAGGCGATTCTTCCTCTTCCCAATCAAAAATCCAAAATCAACAAAACGGCTGAAGGCTTGTAGGCCGTTTGGACAGGCATGAACATGCCGGGCCCCGCAGGGGTGAGCCGCCGTCGCGGGCGGCTGGCGAGTCAATCGTCATTCGTCAATTCTCACCTCCCCTTTTAATCATCCAACCTTCTACTCTTCCCTTCAATGTTCAATGTTGGGAGTTCGATGTTCGATGTTCATCCCCTCCCCGTGCAATCACCCCACTGCCGTAATCGCTCTCCTGCAGGATCTCGGAAATGAAAACATGCTCGGCGAGTTGCTCGAAGAAGCTGGATTTCCGGAACGTGTCCTCGGAACTAGGGAATGACGAATTCATCACAAATTCACGGCTTCTGATCCCCATAAGGCGGCGTATCCTCCCGGACGACCGACAACTCCGGTTCTTCCTGAAACTTGCTAGACGTCGGATACCGCACCTCTTTCGCCGGGAATATCTCCACAATCTTCCCATCCTTCATGATGTGAATCGCCGTGTGGGTGCTCGCTGCCACGGCCCTTGCCCGGGCGGCGGCACGGACCATTGCTTGGTCGGCTTGTTGGATCCAGTTGCTTGCTCTCATGACGGATTGCTGCTGCAGATTAAAATCGGGCGCTCACCGGAATGATCGTAAAGTCTCCAGTCATCGACAAGCGGTTTGTAAAGCGCATGAAAATTGGCGATTCCCGCGTGGAAGCGACGCCGGATCACCGCTTCCGGGATATCGTGGCCGCCCTGGCTCACCCGGTCCGCCACCCGTGCGACCGCCAGATCTTCGCTCGGCAGTTGGAGAAAGAACAAGACCACCTGATAGCCGGCTTGTTTCCACTGCGGGATCATCCGCGCATAGGTCCGCCCGCTGAGG
>JBEDKU010000086.1:0-6394 GCA_041172045.1 Verrucomicrobiota bacterium
CTTGGGAGAAACCCTGATTGCCGGCCACACCGACTGCGCCGGCGGAATACTTGCCGCCACTCTGAATGGTGGTGGCTCCGCCAACGGTTCCGGTGCCGGCCAGCTTGGCTCCGTTCGCCACCGTCACGTCGCCGCTGGCGGAAGTCTGGATGCCGTTGATGACCAGGGTGCCGGCGTTCACGGCCGTCGCACCGGCGTAGGCGTTCGCACCGCTCAGAACGAGGGTGCCGGTATTGGACTTGGCGAGACTGCCAGCGCCGCTGACGACGCCAGACACGGTTAGCGTATTGGCGCCCGTCACATCAAATCCCGCTGAATCCGTCAAGACCACGGAGCGGTTGTTGGTTCCAGCCACTCCATTGAAGAGCCCTAAGGTATTGGTTGCCTGCAGCGTGCCTCCCCTGAGATTCAACTGAGCGCCGGTTGCCTGCGCGCCGAGGTTGACATTGGCTCCGATGCTGAGCGTGCCGCCGTTGACAAAGGTTTGGCCGGTATAGGTGTTCGTCCCGCTCAGCGTCAGCGTGCCCGCCCCCGACTTGGTGAGCACCCCGCTCCCTTGGGTGAGGTTCGAGCTGATGGCGAGGCTGTCGGATGCGGTATCGGTGCGCACGACCAACTCCGCATTTGAGCTGGTGGTGACGTTGCCGCCACTGATTGTGCTCTGGGAACCGCCACCGGACTTGATGATGCCGGGCACCGTGAGATTTCCTGAAGTGGCCGTCCAATTCACGCCGCCGCCCGCAAGATTCAGCGATAACAAGCTGATTGCCGCCTGGTTGCCTGGCGTGGCGGTGAGCTTCACATGGTTGCTGGCCGTGATGGTATTCACGGTGGCTG
Organism: Verrucomicrobiota bacterium; assembly: GCA_041172045.1. Taxonomy (GTDB): domain Bacteria; phylum Verrucomicrobiota; class Verrucomicrobiia; order Verrucomicrobiales; family Akkermansiaceae; genus Luteolibacter. The sequence continues at coordinate 838 of JBEDKU010000086.1, forward strand.
CACTGGGATCCGTGCCGTAGCCGAGCGCCCGCACGTAGGTATTGGCGGCGTTCATCGCCGCAAAATCCGCACCGTTGAAATACACGCCCTTGTCAATAAAGCCGGCGGCCTGGGTGAGGCGGATGCTGTTGTCCGTGCCGTTGGTGCCGCCGTTGGAAACGATGTTTCCGGTGTTGCCTGCCACTCGTGCGGTCAGCGTGGTAAAGGTGGTGCTGAGCGCACCAGTGGACGACTTGTTGGATTTGAGAGTGCCGTCACCACCCGTAAAGGCCAGCGCGCCTAAAGTCTGACTCACAGCGCTTGCGCCGCTCTTGATCTCCAGCGTGCCGTCGTTGACCGCTGTCGTCCCGGTGTAGGTGTTGGCGGCCGTCAGGGTCCAGGTGCCGGTGCCGGTCTTGGTCAGACCGCCCGTGGTGTTGCCGATGATGCTGGCAATGCTGCTGCCGGTGGAGGTTCCGTCAAGCGTCAGGCCGAACGTCGCGCCCGTGATCGTGCCGGCATTGGAGAGGATGATGTCCCCATTGCCTGCGAAGATCTTGCTCGCCGCGCCCAAGGTCACCAATCCGCTGTAGGAGGCCGCCGTGGAACTGCTGTTAACCAGCGCCCCCGTGTTGATGGCATTGCTGAAAAGTCCCGTGCCCCTGAGCGTCAACGCCTCGGCCGTGCCGAGTGTGAAGCCGTTCAGATCCAGAACGCCGCCTGCGTTGATCGAGGTTCCCGCCACCGTCGTGCCGAGAGGCGTGTTGGTGCCGTTACCCGCCGAGCCCAACATGAGGGTCCCGCCACTGATGGTCGTTACACCACTATAGGTGTTAGCGCTGGAAAGCATCCAGGTGCCGACGCCGCTCTTGGTGACGGAAGTCGTGTTCACTCCGCTGTTTTCCGAAATGATGCCCTGAATTTCATTCAGGACATTCGTCGTGCTGGAACCACTGAGCGTCAGGGTTTTGATGCCTGCGCCGGTTGCCGTGACATTACCTTGGAGGATCAACGCACCGGCGCCGTTGGCGCTCAAGGTGGCTCCACCGGTCGTTCCCGCTTGATCGATGATGCGGTCCGTCGTTTCGCCGGAGCCAACATAGCTGAGCGTTGCGCCCACGGTCGTCGCACCGATGGCCATGGTCCCGTTGCCGCTGTTGGTGGGAGCGCCGAGACTGCTGCTGGCCGTGCCGCCGGCTACCTTGTTCAACGAGGAAACCACCAGCGTGCCCGCCTGAATTTTCGTCTGCCCCGTGTAGGTGCTCGCCCCGGTAAGAGTAAGAGTGCTGGCGCCGATTTTCAGCAGGGAACCGGTGTCGCTGAGCACCCCTGAATAGGTGGTCATGCTGTTGCTATTACTGTTACCGACGCTCAAAGCCACGGCATTGCTGGCGTTGTCCATCAGGCTGAGTGCAAAGCTGCCGCTTAAACCGCCCAAAGTGAATGCACGGGTGCCGACGGAAGAATCAAAGACCGTTCCGCCGGTGGTGAGAGTGCTGTTTTGCAGGGCGAGACTGTTGGAGAGATTGAGCGTGCCGCCGTTTACCACCGTGAAACCCGAGAAGGTGTTCGCACCAGAAAGGGTCAGCGTGCCGGTGTTGGCTTTGATCAGCCCGCCGCCCCCGGAAACAATTCCACCGGCCGTGAGGATCGTTCCGCCAGCGACATCAAACACGCCTCCATAATTGCTCGGCCCGATGGCCAGAGTCACTCCACGCGTTCCCAGGCTGAGGCTGGCGGTGGTCTGCAGAGTGCCGCCGTTGAGCGTCAATCCGCCGGCGGAAGTTCCCAAGTTTCCGTTAATGCCCGCCCTAAGAGTTGTATCATTGATGAAAAGGCCGCCAGAGAAGGTGTTTGTCCCTGAGAGCGTGGTCACGCCAGGTCCCATGATGGACACCCCGCCGCTGCCGGTGATGGCGCTGCCGATGCTGCCATTCGCAACGCTGGAGTAGACGACCCCGGGAGCGGCACCAAAAGCCAGCGCGGTGCCACCGGTGATCGAGCCGCCATTCAGAATCACGCCAGCCGGAACCGAGGCACTGTTGCTGCCAACAGTTAGGGTCTGCGAGGCATTGAGCGTGATCGTAGCCGAAGAGCGAAGTGCAAAGACGGTCTGGGTGTTAACCGACGTGGCAGACGTCACGTCCTCGACACTCGTGCTGGCAGCCGCCCCAAAATTTGTATCCGTGTAGGTCGCGGCCTTCAGACCGTTCGTCACATCATAGGCAAGGAATGTGCCGTTTTTGTTCGCATTGGAATCCTGACCGATGATTGCCGCGCTCACGATGCCGTTGTTGGTGGTGACACCGCTGTTGACGATGAACTTTTCGCCGGTGGCAGTTCCCAGGTTTGCCGTCCCGCTGGCCGCGGTCACGATCAAGGTGCCGTTGGAACCGCGCGTCAAAACACTGTTGGCCGCCGCACCGGTATTGCCGACCGTGTAGGTGAGACTGGTGTTGCTGCCTTTATCGAGGTTCACCTGCGCGCCGGGATTGAATGCAAACGTGGAATTGCTGGCTCTATTCGCGCCAGTCAGGGCAACGTCCGCGCCGCTTCCTGCGGGAGCAAGGCTTAGAATACCGTTGCCGATCGCCACGCTTCCCACCCCGAACGGTGTGCCACTGGTCTGGATTCCCTCCAATACGCCTCCATTGACGCTTGTCGTGCCGTTGTAGCTGTTTAAACCCGCAAAAATCTGCGTGTTGGTACCCGTCTTGACGAGGTTGCCCGTTCCTCCGCTGGCCCCATTAATCAACCCTGAGAATGTCGAAGCTCCGGTGCTATTCAGTCCGTTGATCGTAAGAGTAAAACCATCATTGACGGTCTCATTGATCGAGCCGGCACCCTCAATGCTCGCAAAGGTCATTTTTGAACTTTGCGATTCCGTAATCGCCGCACCCGAAAGAAGGATAAGTGCGTTGGGTGCAGCCGTCTGGAAGATCTCACTGCCTGTGGGCTGGGGCGTAAACGACCACGACCCGCTCGCAAACGTGAGGCCACCCCTGATGTTCAAGCTCGTTCCATTGATACCCATGCCAGTGCCATAAAACGTAACTCCCGCGGTTGCGTTGAAGGCGGTCCCGCTGGTGCCACCACCATAGACACCATAATATCCAGGCGTTGATCCGAAGTTAATCGTGCCAGTTGCATTGTTTTGGCTCCCCGTGGAAAGGAACCCGCCCGCGCCGAGAGTGAAGTTGTCGCTAGACAGCATCACCGCCGACGTTCTGAGGGCATAGGCGCTGACCGTCGCATTCGGATTCGTCCCAATCGAAACCACGTTATTCGCACCAAACAGGGTTGTGGTTGTCGCGGCGGAAAACCCTTTGTCGGCATCATAGGTGAGGAATGTCTTGTTCGTGGAATCAATGATCTTCGGAGCAATCATGCCGTTGGTCACGGTCATCGGAATCGTGGAACTCGCATGGGTCACAAACACCTTCTCCGTGGTCCCAAGGCTCACCGCCGATGTCGGCGCGATCGAGAGCACACCGCCCAAACTGCTTTGGTTTAGTGAATTCGCGGTGAACGTGACGCTGGAGCCGCTGCCGACCTGCAGCCTGATGGTGCCGGTATCGAAAGTGACATCGTAGCCGGCGACGTTCATCACATTGCCCGCCGACAGGGTGGCGGCGGTTCCAAAGCCAAGCGTGCCGTTGGTGAGGGTGATCGCCGCATTGGAGCCGAACGGGGTATTTGAGGCCCCTGCGAGTATATTGGTTTGCAGCACACTCGCGGTGGATCCTTGCACCCCCGTTACCGTGGTGCGGCCACTATAGGTTCCGGCCGTGTTCAACGTCACGGTGCCCGCACTCCCGCCGCTACCGATCTCCAAACTGTTGGCACCTGTCAGTGCATTTGCCATGATCAGATTGCCGCCTGCACCGCCGAGGCGATAAGTGGTCCCCTGCGGCGTAAGCGAACCGGAATACATTTGGTTGCCGATGGCACCCAGGCTGACCGCCAGATTCGCCCCCGCGGCACTCAAATTCAAGTTATTGGCGCTGTTTGCGGCCAACGCAATCGTGCCCGTTGAATTGGCGGTTAGCCGTCCAAGCGTCACCTGATCCAATGCATAGCTGGTGGCGAGAGCACCAAATTTGTTCAACGTCACATTCTGACCCGATCCAGTCGGGGCGGCGGCAATTTGCAGAAAGCCGGAATTGATGACGGTTCCGCCATCATAAGTGTTGACGCCGTTCAGGATAACGGTGCCCGTATTTCTCGACCCCACCTCGCCCAAGGTTAGTCCGTAACTATTCGCGCCGTCGGAAATATTACCGCCGACCGTCAGAACTCCCGCACCATTGACACTGATGATGCTATTGGCACCGAGCGTGACCGCGCCCGTGCCGAGGTTCAGTGCCTTGGTGCCACCCCAAGTGAAGCCACCGTTCCATACTTGTAGGTTGTTATTGGCACTGGTGGTAATGTCAGCCGCGCTCGTGTTATCGATCCTCACCCCGCTTGCCATGGTGAAGGTCCCGGCCCCAAGAGCACTGGATTGATTGATATTCAGACCGCCTTGGCTGAGCGTAAGCCCGCCGGTAAACGTGTTGGCTCCTGAAAGGGTCAATGTGCTACTGCCTGTTTTGGCAATGCTCGCAGCGGTTGAGCCATTGCTGAGAATGCCACTGAAGTTAAACGAGTTCGAACCGCTCCCCTGAAACGTCAGCAAGCCGCCATCAATCGTGGCATTGGTGCTGACATTAAAATTAACCGAATTGTTGAAGACGCCCTTGGTCGAATCGAGATTCACCACCGCCGTCGTCCCGCCATTGTTGGTGAAGTTCAGCGTATTGGTTCCCGCAGCAAGTGGCGAAACATTATAGGCCGTCGTAGTATAGGTAGAAGAATTCGAAGCACTCAAGGTCATCGCATTGAGCTGGAACGCCCCGGCAATATTGTCCTGGGCGGTCGCCGTGAACCCGCCGGCGAACGACCCGCCAAAAACGAGCGTCGTGTCCGCAGCGCTTACCGGCACCGCGCTCCAACCCGTGCCCGACGACCAAGTATTCGTCGTGCTGGAGTTTGGCGCCGTATAGGTGTAGGTCGTCGCATGGGCGGCGGTCACAAACAACAACCCTACAGTGACACTCAGGAGAGCGGGATTCCTTTTACGACGGTTGAAGGGCTGGAGATTCAGAAACGGGCTGAAGAACGAGGCTTTCATGGGGTGACGGGACAATCTGGGTTTCAACGGGGTGTGGCGCGATACACCCAATTGCGATGAAGGGCTTGGAGGACGAACCCACCGGTCACAACGCAGAAGTGATCCTGTCCTGAGATTCACGTGAAATTGTTTAGACAAATGAGCTCACCGCGGTCTTGGTGAATTCGGGGATTGGTATTGGTGGGTCGATTGAGAAGCGGAAAGAGAGAGAGAGAGAGAGAGAGAGGCCTTTGCGGGCCTCGCTCTCCGATCAGATTGCAGGCTTATGGCTCCGTCACCTTGGCGGGGGGTGTAAGATTTTTTGTGTAAGTGCTTTCCGCTGATGTGGCCCATCACCAGAACCAACACATCAGAATGAAACCATCCATCACCAACGCGCTCCTCGACGAGCTTCTCAAGAATTAC
>JBEDKU010000087.1:0-3383 GCA_041172045.1 Verrucomicrobiota bacterium
ATGTGGCGGACTGGTTGGGATTGAGTCCGGGGACGGTTCCCAGGGTGAAGTGCGAGGCATCGACCACCGCGTACGAGCCGAACTCGATAAGCGGATAGACGGTGCCACTGGTCCAGACGCCGGCGGAGTTGGTGGCGTTGACGACGACGTCCGCAGACGGGCTGGTGGTAAGGTTGCTGGTGACGATGTATTGATCGGAGAAAATTCCGTTAGCCCGCAGATTGAGAGTGGCGGCACCGTTGAAGGTGAGCGTGCCCGTGGTAAGCGTGCCCGCAGCGCCGTTGCCGGCGGCGATGGTGTTAGTCAGGGAGTTGGCGACCGTCAGCGTGGTGAGAGTGCCGTTGCCATCGACCGCGCCCTGGGTGAGGGTGACCGGCGGGGTGATGCTGCCGGAGTTGGCCTGGACGAGTTTCGCGCCGCTGCCGTTGATGGTGACGGAGCTGCTGGAGTTGATTTCACCGCTGCCAGATAGGCTGAGGGTGCCGCCGGTGACGAGGGTCGCGCCGGTGGTGGCGTTCACGGCGCCGAGGGTGAGGGTGCCGGCTTCGACCTTGATGGCACCGGTGAACGCGTTGGCCGCACTCAGGGTGAGGTTGCCCGCGCCCTGTTTGGTTAGTCCGCCGTCCGCACCTGACGAAAGCAGGGCTTGGGGAACCGTCACATCGTAGCCGTTGGAGTTGATGATCGCGCCGCCGGCGAGGACGTTGGTGGTCTGGGTGGCACCACCGAGGTTGATGAAATTGGCAGTCGCGCCGGTGGCTTTCAGGGTGCCGCCGTTGAAGTTGAAGGCCGAGGTGTTGGTGTTTTGAGCGGTGAGTACTTCCCGGATGGCGAGCGTGCCGCCGTTCAGGTTGAAGGTGTTGTTACTCGTGGTGCCGGCGCTTTGCTGCAAGTCGAGGACTCCGCCGCCATCGCCGGTTTGGTTGCCACTGTAGGAGGTGATCGCACCAGTGTTGAGGTTGATGACGTTGGTTCCCACGGAGGCGCCCGCGGTGCTGAAGCGGAGATCGGTGTTCGCGTTGAGGTTCACGGTGCCGCCGGTCACATCCAACTGGCCGTTGGCGGTGCCGCCCCGGTTGAAGATCATCCAGCGTTTGGTGGCGGTGGCGACATTGAGGGTTCCGGCACTCACCACGATTTTACCAAGGCAGCCGGTGCCGTTTCCACCCATGACGACGTCACCCTCGGAGGTCACGACGGCCGTACCACCGATGTTTACCGTGCCATTCATGGTGCCGGCGATGTCATTGCCGCGGGCAAGCACGAGAGCTCCCAAGTTGGAAATGCCGCCGGTGAAATTCATGGTTCCCGAGCCCCCCGGGAAGGCTCCATTGGCGTTCGAGCCACCGACCCGGACCTCGCCGGTGTTGGTGAAGGTGCCGCCCGCCATGGTGAAAGTGCCGGTGCCGGTCTGGTAACCGACATACATCAGTTGGTTGCCGAAATTAACCACCGCGCTGTCGTTGATGTTGAGCGCGCCCGCACCGAGTTGGCCGATGTATTTGATACCGGTGCCGGTGGCGAGGAACTGAGCGGAGTTGTTCAACGTCATCGTCATGTTGGACCCGGGGCTTTCGGCGAGGTTGAAGACGCCGTTGCCGGTGATGGTGAACGCCGAGGTGTTGTTCAGGGTGAGGCTTCCCTTGGGCAGGTTGGCACCGTTCACGTTGAAGCCAGCGCTGCAGTTCGCCGCCGTGATGATGGCGGCGTTGTTCGCAACAAGATCGGAGGAGACGCCACCGGTGCCGTTGCCCCGACCGACCGATAGATAGCCGGAAATGGCGAGCGTGCCGCTGTCAACCTGCAGTTTGGCGGCCAGGCCGGCGTCGCCGTTGGCTTTGCCGAAGAGACCGCCGACGACGGCCTCGCCGGTGACGGTGTGGGTGCCGCCGTTGAGAAGAAGGGTGCCTTGACGGGCGATGAGGGGGAAGCCCCCCGCGCCGTTGCCGGCGTAGGTGCCGCCGCCGGTGAGTTCAAGGATTCCGGTTCCGAGTTTGAGCAAGCCGACGGTAACCGCAGGAGTGAGCGCTCCGGTGTGGGTCACCGTGCCGGGCGCGTTGGTGGTGTCGATGCCCATGGAGGTGCCAGCGATCCAAGTGACAGGCGCACCCTGGCCACCGGTGCCGGCGTGCAGACCACCGATGGTGCCCGCTCCGGTGCCGCCGGTGAATTCCCCTGCTCCGCCTGCGTTCACGGTGAGGGTGCCGCCCGCGATGGTGAGGACCGAGCCGGTGGCGGGCATGGAAGTGGTTTTCCCGAACTGAACGAATGCGGCGCCGTTCATGGACGTGCCACCGGTATAACTTTGCGCGCCGGAGATGATGATGGTGCCGTTGCGAATGGTGATAGGAAGGGCGCCGACGTTGGTGATGGTGTTGTCACCGGCGATGGTCAGCGCGTTGCCCACGTAGCCTGCCGTGGCGAAATGGCCGCCGGCGTTCTGGGTGGTGGCGCTGATGGTTCCGCTATAAGTCGCGTTGCCCGCTGGCACGTAAACCGCCCCCTGCGCAGTGATGCCGCCGCCGTTGATGGTGAGGGCGTTCGCCACATTCGCGCCGTTTCCGAGTTGGAGTTGGTTTCCTGCCGCACCGTTGATGGTCACGCCACCGGTGCCGAGCGCGGAGCTGTTAGCCGCATTCAGGATACCGGTGATGGTGGTGCCGCCGGAGTAGTTGTTCACGCCGGATAGAGTCAGCGTACCCGCGCCGGTCTTGATGAGGTCGAGGGTGCCGGAACCATTGGTGACGGCCCCGCTGATGGCGGTGATGCCCGCGCTGTTGACGGTGAGGGATTTGGCACCGCCGAGGACGGTGCTCACGCCGCCGGCGAGGGTGAGGTTGTTGGTGGCGGTTTTGTTATTGGTGATGGTGAACGACTCGCTGACGGCGGAGGATCCGAGGTTGACCGTGGCGTTGATCAACTGGTTGGCGGCGACGGTGGAATTCATCGTGATCGCGCCGGCGGACTCGAGGGCCAGTGTCTGGCTGCCGGCCGCGCCGGAGCCGAGGGTGTAGGCGGCGACGGTGGCGGTATCGAAAATGACGGATGACAGGGTGACGCCCGCGCCGAGGTCGATGATGTCAACGGCTCCACCCGCGTTGTTGAAGGTGGCGGTGTCGCCGGTGCCGGGGGCCGGAGTGGCGCTCCAGTTGGTATCGACCGCCCAGGTGGCGTCGGTGGTGCCGTTCCACGTCGCGCTAGCGGCGAATGCCAGCGGAGTGGCGAAGGTGGCGACGATGAGGGCGGCGGAATTGACGAACAAACGGGAATAGCCTTTGGGTTTCATGGGATGGTGGATTTTTGGGGTTAAATTTTCAGTCGAAACGGATTTCTTGGATGGGCTTGAAACGGGGAGAATCGTCCCGAATCCGGGACATTCACAC
>JBEDKU010000088.1:0-5522 GCA_041172045.1 Verrucomicrobiota bacterium
CCTTACTGCGGGAGGAGGTCAGGACGACGACCGGGATTTTGCGGGTGCGTTTGTGGTTGCGGATCCGGCGCAAAACTTCCAGCCCATCCACCTTGGGCAGCAGCAAATCCAGCAGGACCACGCCGGGCCGGTTTTTGCTGCCCCAATCGGCGTAGGAATCGTCGGCGAAAATGAAATCCAAGGCCGCCTCCCCGTCGCGCACGACATGCACCGGATTGGTGAAGCGCGCCCGCTGGAAGGTCTGCATCGTCAACAGCACGTCGTCAGATTCATCCTCCACCAGCAGGATCTCGACCGCGCGTTCCGGATTCCCCCCCTGACTGACCCGGCGGAACAATCCCGCCACTGAAAGCTGCAGCGCTTCCGCGAGTTTTTCGACGCTTTTCAACGAAGGATTGCGTGCTCCCCGCTCCAGATCAGAGATGTAGGTCCGGTGGAGCCCCGCACGGTCGGCAAGTTCCTCTTGAGAAATTCCCAGCGCGGCCCGGGTGCTTTTGATGGTTGTGCCAAATACGTGATTGAGATTGCTTAACATCAGTTTGTGGACATTCGGTTTTCACCTTAAGAGCCAACGCAACAGACGATAAGTGACAAACCATCTACCCATTGGAACTGGGCTCAAGTCTGGCCAGCGTGTCAACCTACTTGCGGTATGGGAGATGTGCAAAATTTACATTCGGGTTATACCGCCCCCGCTGAATTCCTCCATTTCCACCGCCAAGAAACGTGCCCGCGCACCCAAGAAACCGGCATTCCCCCCCGGGGAAACCGCTCCGAACACAGCCCTCGCAAGCGCAAGGGGCGGGCGTTCACGCGAAACACCCCGCCACCCCGATCCGCCCGGCTCCGGGATCGCCACGGGTTTGATGGCTCACGGCTCCATCGGATAGGCGTTTTCGCCGTGTTCCGAGCGATCGAGCCCCTCGTATTCCTGTTCTTCCGTCACCCGCAGGCCGAGCACGGCTTTCACGATGCATACGATGATCACCGTGGCCACCGCCGACCAGACGATCGTCACGCCGAGAGCGGTCGATTGGATCGCGAGCTGGGTGCCGATGGATTTGACCAATCCGAGCCCGCCGAGCGAGGACTGGCCGAAAAACGCCAGCAGCAAGGTCCCGAGAATCCCACCCACGCCGTGAACGGCGAAGACATCGAGCGAGTCATCGATATGCAGTTTCTCCCGGATGACGCTCACCGCGAAATAACAGACCACCGCCGCGATCGAACCGATCAGGATCGCGCCGAACGGCCCGACATCGCCCGACGCCGGCGTGATCGTGGCCAAGCCGGCGACGAGTCCGGTCACCATGCCGATCAGGCCGACTTTGCCGTTCCGGAAACGCTCGAGAAGGCACCACATCAATGCCGCCGCACAGGCCGACAAGTGCGTCACCAGGATCGTCATCCCGGCCGCGCCGCTGGCGGACAACTGGCTGCCGCCATTGAACCCGAACCAGCCGACCCACAGCATCGCCGCGCCGACATAGACCATCCCCGGATTGTGCGGCGGGTGCGGATGCTCGGGAAATCCACGGCGTTTGCCGAGGATGATGGCGAGGACCAGGGCACTGATTCCCGCCGTCGCATGGACCACGATTCCTCCGGCCAGATCCTTGACGCCCATCTGCTGCAGCCAACCGCCCCCCCAGACCCAGTGCGTCACCGGGGTGTAAACCAAGATCAACCAAAGCGCGGAAAAGAGCATGATCGCCCCGAATTTCATCCGCTCCACGACGGCGCCGACATAAAGCCCCGGCGTGATGATCGCGAACGTCATTTGAAACATGACAAACACGACTTCCGGCAATTTCGTCCCCGGCGCGACCGAATCCGCGGTGACGCCTTTCAGAAACACGGCATCCAGATTCCCAATCCAGCCGCCATTGCCTTTGAAAGCCAGACTGTAGAGACAGGCCACCCACAGGAGCGATGCCACACAAGCGATGCCACCGCATTGCGCCATCACGGAAAGCACGTTGCGCCCCCGGACCAGCCCTCCATAGAACAACGCCAAACCCGGCATGGTCATGAACAGCACCAATGCCGTCGCGGTGAGGATCCAGGCCGTATGCCCGGAATCAACGACCGGACCGCTGTCTTGGGCTTGAAGAAACATGGTGCTCAGGGCCAAAAAGCCCAGCACCAGACGACTGATTTTTAATGAGTTGAGACGCTGCATGCAGCACCCACGCAGCACGAATTATTCCACCCATGAGCAAGATTCATAACTTTTCAAGAAATCATGAACCATTTGGCTAATAGCCCCCGCCTGAACCCATCAATCCCCCCGACCGACCTGTCGCGGCTCGTCGAAGGGCGGGCATGGAGAACGATCCGAAAGGCGATCGTTGGAGCAGTTGCGGGGAGACGATCATGACGAAACCCATTTCAAAAACCCCGGATTTCCACCCGAGTCCTTGCCGAGCGTTGGCGGGGGTGACTAGACTTCCCCATGCGCGATTACCGGAACTTTCCGAGGCTGACGGCCAAGCGGCGGGCAAATCATGAATCGCTCCTTCACGGGGCCCCTGAATGTTTCCATGCGAAAACCGACCACTCCGACCACGAGCGATGATTGATCGCGAACAACTGCACCAAGACGGCCATGTTTTGCTGAGGGGAGCGATCCCGGGCGATTGGCTGGAGGAACTCCGCGCCGCGTTCGAGACGGGCGTGAAACCCTCGGACCAATGGCCGGTGCCGCGCGGGGCGGACTGGCGCCACTCGTTGCTGGATCTCGATCCGAAAGTGCAAGCCGTATGCCGCCTGCCAGAAGTGCTGGCGGCGGCGGGGACACTGATCGGCGAGCGTTTCTTCATCGCACAGGTCGAAGGGCGCGAACCCCTGGCGGGTGGCGGCCATCAAAGGCTGCACCGTGATTTGTCAGTCCATCGGCCGGGCGATACGGTGGTGGCGCTTGCCTATCTGGATGACTATGGCCCCGAAAACGGTGCCACCCGCATCGTCCCCGGCACCCACCGCCTGGGGGAGGTTGAACAGGAGTTCGACTTCAATGACGAGTCGCGGTCGGTGCAACTTGCAGGCCATGCCGGCGACATCGTGGTGCTTGACGCCGATCTGGTGCATGCGGCCAGCCGGAATCCAAGCGGAGCCCGCCGTCGCACCCTCCTGTTCAGCTATCAGGCAGAACCCTGCCACGCCTCCCATCTTGAAACGTTGACACTGCGCGGCATCCGGATGGATACAGGCGAACGGTTCGAGCCGCCGGCATGACAGAGGGACATGCCTTCGGTCCGAGCCTATTCCCGGACGGCGCCCCTGCTTCCAACCGATCATCCTGAACAGGAGGATGTGACCCCCTGATTTCCGTTGAAGAGGTGGAAAGAAACCGGCGCTCACCCAAACGGGGAGCGGAATTTCTGCCGATTCATTCCGAGAAATCAGGCAAAATCGCCTCCACCGTTGCCGACCAGCAGAAGATTGTTCGTTCACCTCAAAGATGGTGTCTCAGGATCTGGAGTTGCCACCACCCGGACAACCTGATGGGTTCGATTGTATGAAAAAACTCCCCGCCTCCCCATTGGCGCTCGGAATCGGCATTGGAATTGGCATCGGGTTTCTCATCACGAAATCGATGGGCCCTGGCAACTCTGACAATCATGCCATGTCTCCTGCCCCCGCTGGGGCCACGTCATCGAATCTTCGCACCCGCCCGTCTGCGAGGACTTCGTCCGCAGGCAAGGCCACGAGCGGGCGGACGAAGTCCTCCCCGCGAAGTCTTACCGCCCTGATGGAACTCACCAGTGACAGCTGGAATGCCCAGGAGTCCATCGCGTTCCTGGAGGCGGTCGAGGGACTTGGCGCGGCAGAAATCGCCGCGATGATGAGCGATCTTGAAAAACTTGATCCGAACGATGCCCGCCGCTATCGGCTCAGCAACGCCTTGATCAACCGTTGGGCGGCGGTCGATCCCGATGGTGCGTGGGACGCCGCCATGCTTTTCGACGACAAGAATTTGAAACGACAGATGATCGCCTCGGTGATCGGAGCAATCTCCCGGTCAGACCTCGGCAAGGCCCGGCACTTGCTGTCCGGAATCAAGGATCCGCAGTCGAAACAAACCGCCCTCTACGCCTTCCTCAGCCAAGCGGCGTCGGACGATCCCGAGGAGGCCTTCCGGGTGCTGGCGTCCGAGTCCACGAACTCACAGAACTACAGCCACTATCAAACGCTTTTTCAAAAGTGGGCCAAGGATGATCCCGAGGCCGCCATCGCCAAGCTCAACCTGATCAAAGGGACCTCGAACCGGCAGCAAGCCCTGCAAGGCATCGCCGCAGCGCTTGTCACGTCCGATCCGCAGCGCGCCATCACCTTGCTCGACGGGATGCCGCCCGGGCAAGGTCGCGGCAACATACTGTCCTCGATCACCTCCGCGTGGATGAGCCACGACAGCGATGCCGCCATCGCTTGGATCAACAGCCTGCCTCCAGCCGACAAGTCCAAGGCTCTTCAGAACAGCTACTGGCAATTGATCCAGGAGGATCCCGCCAAGGCAGCGAAATTCCTGTCATCGCTTCCTGCAAACAGCCAGACCAGCAACCAGTTTTCAAATCTGGCAGGTCAGTGGGCGCAGCAGGACCTTGAGGCCGCCCGGAAGTGGGTGGAATCCCTGCCTGCCGGGCGGACGCGGGAGCGAGCCATGAACGGGATCATCAGCACCTTGGCGCAGACCGATCCGGCGCAAGCGGCGGCCATGCTCGGCGGCGCGGTCGTGACCAACCAAAACTCCGGCCAGGTGGGAACGATCGTCGGGGCGTGGATCAAGACCGATCAAACGGCCGCTCTCGCATGGCTCGACAGCCTCGACCTGCGAGGAGACACCCAGCGGAATGTCCACAGCCAGTTCCTGCAAAACTGGGTCAATGAGGATGCGCCCGCCGCCAGCCGTTATGCGCTGGGCATCCAGGATGAGAAGTCACGACAGCAGGCGATCAGCTCCCTGGTCGGAGCATGGGGAAGAAATGATCCACAAGCCGCCCGGGAATGGATCATGACCACCCTTGACGGCGACGCCAAAAACAGTTCGCTCAACTCCCTGATCCAGGGCCTGAGCCATCAGGACTACACCACGGCACTGCGATACTATCAGGAGGCGACCGCGAACCTCCCGCCGGAAGCGGTTGAAAAAAACTTCGGCAGCACCGCCTCCCAGATTGCCAGGAATTGGTTGCAGCATGATCCCAAGGCCGCCGGTCAATGGGTGATGAGCCTGCCTCAAGGAGAATCACGCTCAAGCTCGGTTCGATCCATGGTGGATGATTTGGGCGACTACGACATCAAGGGCGCCGCGGAATTCGTCGGCACCCTCGCCGCGGGGAAAGAACGCGACCGAGCGGTGGGAGCGCTGGTATCCGATCTCGGAGATCATGGCGATCCTGAGTCCGCTTTTGACTGGGCGGCCAGCATCACCGATACCTCCAGCCGGGAAAGCCTGATCCGCACCGCGGCGAACCAATGGAAGGAATATGACCGGGCCGCAGCACGCGCCGCCGTGGCCG
>JBEDKU010000089.1:0-3217 GCA_041172045.1 Verrucomicrobiota bacterium
TGCCTGCGATGCGGCGACTCGCTCGCCGCGCTCCTTGATCAACTGCGTGTTAGCCAGCTGCCACAGCCCCCCGATCAAAATGGCGGCGGCGGTCGATACCCCGGCAAAAAACAAGGTGCGCCAGGCCCGCCGCTCCGCTCTCCGCCGCTGGTCCATCAGCGTCTCGCGCTCCGCATCAAGCGTCCCCTTGCGCTCCAACTCCGCGAATCCCGCCGCCACTTCCATCATCGTGAACGGCCGCTTCGCCGGATCCAGTGGCAGGCAGCGGTCGATCCACTCGCGGAATCCCGCCTCCAGCGGGTTCTGGGATTCGTCCGGCCAACTCACCTCGGGGCGCGATTCGAGATTTCTCGCGATTTTCCCGAGGTCCGCCTGGATCCCCTCCCGCCGCGTCTCGCCCGCGGGCGGAGCCACAAAATCAAACGTCTCATGACACCGCGGGAAACATCCCGTGAGAATCCGATAGGCCAGCACGCCGAATGCGAAAACATCCCACCGGTAGCCCTCCTCCTCCAAGTAACCCGCCGGATTCCGCAGCTGCTCGGGCGGTTGATAGAGCACCGCGTCCGTGAAGACAAATTCCTTCGCCCCGGGAATGTTTCCCATGACCCAGTCGCTTAGCAACACCTCGCCGTCATCCGCGAAAAACACATTACCCGGCTTCAAATTCCCATGAGCCACGCGGCGCTCGTGCATCTGGGCGAGCGCGCGGGCCAGCGACCGCACCAGTTTCCACGAATACGTCCCCGGATGCTCGCCGAGCCACGTCTGTAAATTCCTCGGCAGCGGATCCGCCCCCTCCTCGACACCCGCCACCAGCGGCGTCACCCAGTAAGGTCGCCGCCCTTCGAAATCCGACGCTAGCACCGGCATCACGCCGCCCGGCCAGTCACCCGATTTCAAGCGATCCATCATCTTCGCAAGCAACCGCCGCGAAATCGTGTCCTCGTCGAAAATCTTGATCACGCAAGCCGCCCCGCTGGCGTCCTCCGTCAGGAAATCCCGTCCGCAGCCACCGGAGCCGATCAATTTCCCCGGTTTGAATCCTTGCAATAACGACACTTCCATCGCTTAGGGATTTAAATCATAAATCCTGCCGCGCCAATCCCGAAGGTGGAAAGAATCACATTTCTGAAATGAACAACTCCGGCTTGTCGTAGCCACCACTTGAGTCGATCCCTTTAATAATTATGAACCATCAATGCCCCGGCAATCCTCTTGAACGTTACTCGTCCCGCCGCGAGTTCTTCTACGTCGGCCTGCTCGGCGGGATCGGGCTCACGCTGCCGCAGTTCCTCCGCAACCAGGCGTCCGCCGCCACCAAGACCTACGGAAAACACGATGCCGTCGCCCAGGGCATCATCCACATTTTCCTCCCCGGCGGCTTGGCGCATCAGGAATCCTTCGACCCCAAGCCCTTCGCTCCCGCCGAATATCGCGGGCCGTTCGGGGCCATCGACACGAAAATCCCCGGCATCCAGTTCGGCGAGTTCATGAAGGAAACGGCGCAGATCGCCGACAAGGTCACCCTCATCCGCTCGATGTCCCACGGCGAGGCCGCCCACGAGCGCGGCACGCACAACATGTTCACCGGCTACCGGCCGGCACCCGCGCTCGAGTATCCGTCCATTGGCTCCGTCATTTCCCACGAACTCGGACCACGCAACGACCTCCCGCCCTACGTCTGCGTCCCTTCCGTCCCGAACGAATACGCGAACTCCGGCTACCTCTCCTCCGCCTTCGGCCCCTTCGCCCTCGGCGCGGATCCGGCGAAGGGCGACTTCCAGGTGCGCGACCTCAATCTACCCAAAGGCGTGGATGAAGCCCGCTTCTCCCGCCGCAAGTCGCTGTTGGAAACCGTGGACCACCACTTCCGCACGCTGGAGGAATCCGATGCCATCGAATCGATGGACGCCTTCTACCAACACGCCTACAAACTCATTTCCTCACAGAAAGCCCGCGAAGCCTTCGACCTGAAAGCCGAGTCGGACGCCATCAAGGACGAATACGGCCGCTCCGCCGCCGGCCAGCGCATGTTGCTCGCCCGCCGCCTCATCGAAGGCGGCGTGCGCTTCGTCTCGCTCACCGCCGGCAGTTGGGATCACCACGACAATTTGAAGGCCAGCATCCAGAAAGAGCTGCCGCAGACAGACAAAGCCATCGCCGCGCTCATCCGCGACCTCGACCGCCGCGGCATGCTCGACTCCACCCTCGTCATGGTCACCACCGAGTTCGGACGCAGCCCCAAGATCAACGCCACCGCCGGCCGCGACCACTGGCCGCGCGTCTTCTCCACCATGCTCGCCGGCGGCGGCATGAAACAAGGCTACGTCCACGGCGCGTCAGACGCCCTCGGCGGCGAGGTCGATACCGACGGCGTCGGCGTCGCGGATCTCGCCACCACCATCTATCACCAGATCGGCATCAACTCCGACACCGAACTCATGTCCCCCGGGAACCGCCCCATCGAGATCGTCGACGGCGGCCAGGTGCTCGATGCCCTGCTCGCGAAAAAGGCATGAAACCCGCCCTCTCCATCCTTCTCGCGCTCATCACCCCACTCGCCGCCTTCTCGCCGGAACTCTCCCTCGTCAATCCCCGCGGCGGCCAGCGCGGCTCGGAAATGGAAGTCCACTTCCACGGCGAGCGGCTCGGAGGAATTAACGAGGCGCTCTTCTACGAGCCCGGCCTCTCCCTATCACCTATCGACGTCAAGGACGCCAAACACGCGCTCGCCAAGCTCACCATCGCGCCGGACGCCGCGCTCGGCGAGCACTCCCTGCGCCTGCGCGGCCCCGGCGGCATCACCGAAGTCCGCTCCTTCTGGGTTGGCCAATTTCCATCCGTCCCCGAAATCGAGCCGAACGCCACCTTCGACCAAGCCCAGCGCGTCGAGCTCAACCGCACCGTCGAAGGCGTCGCCGGAAACGAGGATGACGACTACTACGTCTGCACCTTGAAAAAAGGCCAGCGTCTCTCCGTCGAAGTCGAGGCCATGCGGTTAGGCCGCGTCATGTTCGACGCCTACGTCGCCATCCTCGACCCGAAAAAATTCGAGCTCGCCTCCTGCGACGACACCCCGCTCCTCCGCAACGACGCCTTCGCCTCCGTCATCGCCCCGGAAGACGGCGACTATCGGATTGTGGTTCACGAGGCCGCCTACGAGGGAAACGAAAACTGCCAATATCGCCTCCACATCGGCACCTTCCCCCGCCCC
>JBEDKU010000090.1:0-10391 GCA_041172045.1 Verrucomicrobiota bacterium
GCGATGGAAATCGATCACCGCCTGCTCGACGTGCTGGTCCTCGACGGTGGCGCGCTCGCGTTGCCGCAAGTGCTCGGCCCAGGAGCCGACGAGGAAGGTTTCCCGATAGAGCGTGGGATCGTCCAGATCGACAAATACCGAGCAGCGGAACGCCCCGTCGCGCAGCCGCGTCTGCCGCAGGTGATACATCGCCGCGCGGAAGGCCACCGAGTCCGCGGGATCGATGTGATACTCGATGGTGATGAGAATCGGCCCGTCATCCGGTGCCGGCTCGTTGGCCAGCGCATGGCCGTGCCAGTGGTTCGAGGGCGTGAGGTCGAGATTTTCCACATGGCTGATCGGCACCAGCCGGCTCAGGATTCCGCTGACCAGCAACCCCACGGCCGCCACTCCGAGCGCGACGGGTGCGCTGAAATGACCGGTCAACTGCCCCCACACGATCGCCCCGACCGCGGCGGAGCCCTGCATCACGACCAGATAGATCGCCGAGCTGCGGGCGCGCACCCAGTTGGGGAAGGCGTTCTGCGAGGCGACGCTGAAGGTGTTCATCCCCGTCATCCACGCCGCTCCGGTCACCATCAGCACCGCCCCCATCCAGAACGGTCCCGGGACGATGCCTACCACCGCCGTTGCCAGCGCCGAAACCAGGCTCGCGCCGAAAAGGATCTGGTCGAATCCAAACCGCGCCCGCAAGCGGGGGAGGATGAAGATCGCGTTGAAAATCGCCCCTACGCCGTAACAGCCCATCAGAATCCCGAAATCCGACGCCTCCCAGTTCCGCGAACGGACGATGATGGGCAACAGCACCACCGGAGCCACCGCGACGAAAATGTGCACGCCGCCGCGGGCCAGCACCGAGCGCATCGCCGAGGCGTGGCGGACGTAGCGGATCGCCGCCGCCATCGCGCCGAGCATTTGCTCCTGCTGCGCGCTGCGCGGTGTGGCGATGTAGGTGCCAGTGCTCATCACCACCATCACCGCGACGAATGAGAGCGCGTTCAGCGCGAACACCGGCGCCGGTCCCAGCGCGGCCAGAAGCAAACCGCCTGCGATGGGTCCCACCGCCCGGGCGATGTTGTAGCCGATCCCGCTGAGCGCGATGGCTGGAGCGAGCTGCTCACGGCCGACGATTTCCGGGATCAGCGCCTGCCACGCCGGAGTCGTGAAAGCCGCCGCCAGCCCCAGTTGGAACGTGGCGAGCAGCAGCAGCGATTGGTTGAGCATCCCGAACCACGCCAACGCCGCCATCCCGAGCGCCGTCAGCAAGGCACCCGCTTGCGCGAAAAGGATCAGTTGCCGCCGGTTCACCAGATCCGCCAGCGCTCCGGCGGGCAGGGCGAAGAGAAACAGCGGCAGACTCGACATCGCCTGCATCAACGAGACCATCGTTGGTGAATTGGTCAGCGTGGTCATCGTCCACACCGCCGCCGTGTCGTTCATGGTGGTGCCGATGTTCGACACGATGCTGCCCAGCCACAGCGCCCGGAACAGGGGCATGCGGAGCGGGGAAACGGAATCGGCCATCGTGGGGACTCTAGGTCGGATCGGGAAATTGTCACCTTCGCAGACCTTACGAAATCTCGCGCACTTCCCCGCCTTTGACTTGCGCCGGAGTTGCTTGGGCTCCATGGATGGGCATGGACCGCTGGTTTTTGATCACCTCCACCTTGCTCGCCGCCGTCGGCGCGGCATGGGGCATGATTTCTGTCCACCGGGGCAGCCGCAGCCCGTGGACGGTGGCGTGGATCAGTGGCGCATTCCTTTGCCAAATCGGGTTTCTCTCCGTTCGCGGGCAGGCACGGGCGGCTTGTCCGTTGACGGATTCCGGGGAAATCCTCGTGTTTCTGGCTTGGTCGCTGACCTTGTTTTACCTGCTGGTCGGCCCGGCCTACCGGATTTCCCTGCTCGGCGTTTTCACCGCGCCGGTGGTGGTGATTTTTCAAGGACTGGCGCTGGTTCCCGGAACTTTGACCGCCGACCCGCAAAAAATCATCGGCGGAAATCCCTGGCATGAAACCCACTCGGCCATGTCGGTGCTGGCCTACGGCGCACTCGCCCTTGCGGCGGTGGCCGGCGTGATGTTCCTCGTCCTGGACAAGCAGTTGAAGGAACACCACCTGAAGAGCGGCCTTTTCCGGAACCTGCCGCCGGTGCGGGAGTTGCTGGTTTCCATGGAGCGCTTGTTATGGCTCGGCGGGGTTTTGCTGACGGTCGGAATCGTCGCGGGATTCCTGATGCCGCACACCCAGGCGGCTTGGGGGCATCTCATCGCGGCGGTCGCGGTGTGGGTCGCTTATCTGGTGCTGCTCGGGGTCAAGCAGGTGAGGGGACTGACGGGCCGGCGGTTCTCGCTGTCGGCGGTGCTTCTATTCATCCTCTCCCTGGTCGTTTTCGCATTCGTCTGATGGAACTTCTCTGCCTCGGCCTCAATCACCGCACCGCCCCCGTGGAGGTGCGGGAGCGCTTCGCCGTGGGCACGCCAAAACTTGGCGAAGCGTCCATCGAACTGGTCGCGCTGGCCGAGGCTTCCGAGGGCGTTGTCATTTCCACCTGCAATCGGACCGAGTTTTATCTCGTCGCGGAGAACGCTAGCCAGGCCTTCGAGCGGATCGAGCTCAGGCTCGCGGAAAAGATTCAGGTGGACTCCAGCGTGGCCACGCATTTTTACCGGAAGGAAAAAACCGAGGCTGCCAGACACCTCTGCCGGGTGGTCAGCGGACTCGATTCCATGATGCTCGGAGAAACGGAAATATTCGGTCAAGTCAAACAGGCTTACGGATCGGCACTCGAATCAGGAGCCACCGGAGCCATTTTAAACAAGGTTTTCCAACGAGCGTTCGGGGTGGGCAAGAAGGTCCGCACGGAGACCTCGATCCAGGAAGGTTCAACGTCCGTTGGAAACGTGGCGGTGGACTTGGCGGAGAAGATTTTCGGTCATCTGAAGAACAGCGAGGTGATGATTCTGGGAGCCGGCGAGATGAGCCGGATCACCGCGCAGAGCTTGGTGTCGCGCGGGGCGAGATCGATCTTCGTGGCGAACCGGTCCTTTGACCGGGCGCAGGAACTCGCCGCGGAAATGGGCGGCAGCGCGGTGCGCTTCGACGACTGGCAAAGCGTGCTCGAGCGGGTCGATGTGGTGATTTCCTCCACCGGCGCACCCCACGCCATCGTCATGCGGGCGGACGTGGAAAAAGCGCGCCGCGCGAGGAAATACCGGCCGCTGTTTTTCATCGACATCGCCGTCCCCCGCGACATCGATCCGGCGGTCGGCGAGATCGAGGAAGTCTATCTTTACGACATCGACACGCTGGAGCAACTGGCTGAAGAAGCGCGCACCCGCCGGCAATTGCAGATCGAACAATGCGAGCGAATCATCGATCTGGAACTCGTGAAGCTGAATCTACCCGGGACCTGAGGTAAGGAGCGAGGTCGTCGGGCCGATTCGGAACGGTGGATCCGTGAACAGCCTTTCTCTGCCGCCGGAAAAGCCGCGAGGGGAAGTCAGGGGATTGCCCGCTATTGACCTTGACGAAGCGGGGACCTGGCGGGCTTTATAGCTCAACCACCATTCCCGCATGCGTTTCCCCACCAATCCCTCATTGCTCATGCCGCGTGGCGTGGGCCAATTCGCCGCTCTGACCTCACTTTCCATCCTCGCGCTCGCAGGCACGCTGCATGCGCAGGATTTCGAGGGAAAAACGATCACCAATGTCACCATCCGCTACGCCGGTGCGAAGACCGTGGACGAAGCCCGGCTGCGGAACCTGATGTCCACCAAGTCCGGCACCACTTATCGCGCCGAGAGCTTGGACAATGACATCAAGGCGCTGTATGAATCTGGTCTGGTCGATGACGTGCGTTTCCTCGCGGAGCCGGTGGGGGATGGCGTGAATCTGATCGCGGAAGTGACCACACGGCCCGGTCTGGGCGGCGTGGGATTCGTGGGCAACTCGATTTTCACCGACCAGAAGCTGGCGAAGGAATCGAAAGTGAAGGCGGGTGGCGCGCTCAGCGACGAGCAGATCCTCGAAGCCCGCCGCAACATCGAGAAATACTATCAGGGCTATGGCTATCCGGACGTGACGGTCACCCACCGCATCCAGGCGACCGGTCAGCCGGGATTGTCTGATTTGATTTTCGTCATCGACGAGGGCCAGAAGAACGAAGTCCGGAAGATCACTTTTGAAGGAAATCACGCGTTCACCGATCTGGAACTGCGCAAGGAAATGAAGGTGAAGGAAAAAGGCTGGTTCTCTTGGCTGACCAAGTCCGGTCGCTTCGAGTCGGACCAGCTCGACACCGATCTCGACACCATCCTGGACTACTACCGCAGCCGCGGCTATCTCCGCGCGAGCAGCCCGGGTATCAGCCGCGTGCCGGTGGGCGACGGCAGTGTGGACCTGGTGATCAATATCAGCGAGGGAGACCGCTATACCGTCGCCGGTGTGGGATTCGGCAGAATGACGGTTTTCAAACCGGAGGAACTTTATCCTTCGCTCACTCTGGTGGGTGAGTCCGCCTACTCCTCCAAGAAAATGCGCGCCGACATCACCATGATCCGCAGTTTCTACGGATCCCGCGGCTATGCCGACGTGTTGGTGAACCCGGACATCCGCGACGCCGGACCTAACCGCGTAAGCATCACTTACAAAATCACCGAAGGATCCCGTTTCCGCGTGGGCCGCGTGAACATCGCCGGCAACACCAAGACCAAGGACAAGGTCATCCGCCGGGAAATCCCGCTCAAGCCCGGCGACCAGTTCAACTCCGTCGAGCTCGACACCACCAAGGCGCGTCTGGAAAACCTCCAGTATTTCAGCGAAGTGCAGGCCACCGGCTCGCCGGGTGGGTCCGGCTATCGCGACGTGAACGTGCTCGTCGAAGAAAAGGCCACCGGCTCGGTCGGCATCGGTGTGGGCTTCAGCTCCATCGACAGCATCGTCGGATTCCTCACGCTCGAGCAGACGAATTTCGACTTGTTCAATCCGTGGAATTTCACCGGCGGCGGACAACGCTTCAGCATGAACCTCCGCGCCGGTGCCGAGCGCTCCGACTTCAGCGTGTCGCTGGTCGAGCCTTGGTTCCTCGACCAGCAGTTGGCCCTCGGCGGCGAGTTGTTTTTCAAGGAGTCCTCTTACTTCAGCGACTATTACGACCAGACCAACATCGGCGGCGCCATTTCCCTCAGAAAACCGCTTGGCACCAAAAGTTCCCTCAGAGGCGAGTACAAACTGGAATCGATCAACATTGATTCCGATGTCAGCAACAACGACTACCGGAACTCCGCCGGGGTGTTTGACGGCGACAATTCGCAACTCTCCGAGAGCAAAATCGGCGGCGATTACGTGCGCAGCGCCCTCGGCCTGAATTACATCTACGACAACCGCGACAACAACATCCAGGCGCGGGAAGGTCACAAGGTTGATCTCGGCATGACCGTGGCCGGCCTCGGCGGCGACGTGGAAACCTTCAGCATTTCCGCCCAAGGGCAGAAATACTGGAACCTCAAGTGGGATACCATCCTCTCGCTGAATGGCGAGCTTGCCGCGGTGGATACATTTGGGGATGAGGTGCCGATCTTTGAGCGGATGTTCCTCGGTGGTGGCCGCACCCTCCGCGGATTTGAATTCCGTGACGTCGGTCCCCGCGACCTCGGCTACACGAACGAAGTGTATGGTGGGAACTCGCTCGGTTACGTCACGGTCGAGTATTCCGTGCCGATCATCGATTCCGTCCGGGCGGTCGCGTTCTCCGACACTGGATTTGTGAATGAGTCGAGTTGGGACTTCAATCCGAGCGATATTTACAGCGACGTGGGTCTCGGGATCCGTCTGAAACTGCCGATCAGTCCGCTGCCGCTCGCGTTGGACTACGCGTTCCCGATCGCCACGCCTAACAATCCAACCGGTGACGAAGCAGACAAGGGCGGACAGTTCAACTTCTCGCTCAGCTCGCAGTTCTAGCCGTCTCCAGGCGGCTTGATCAAACCGGCCCGTCGTCCGCGGCAGGCCGGTTTTTTCATGCCCGCCGGGTCGGTCTGGGGCAGGTGCGGGGGAGGTGCATCCCGGAAGATTCGGCAGTCCGTTGGAAAATGTGGAAATAAGCGATTTTCGGGTTGTCAAAGCCCCGGCAGGCCCTCTTACTGCCGCCCCGCCCGCAAGGGTGGTGGAGATAAAGGCCCGATAGCTCAGTCGGTAGAGCAGTGGATTGAAAATTCACGTGTCGGCGGTTCAAATCCGTCTCGGGCCACTTCTTCTAAACCCATGATTAATAGCGGTTTATGAGTGCGGAAAAGTCCTCAAGGGTCTATCGGTAAAGTTGGTTCCTTGCCGAATACTTGCCGAATCAGACGGCGCCGAAGTGCTTCAAAATTGCGCGGGCCATCTCACAGGTGTCCGTCAGTCACCCTAAGGTCGGCGGATCGAGTTGAAGCATACTCAAGATCGTCTTTAGTAGCCCGCCGGGCCTCAGTTCCCTTAGTGCCAAATTAAGATGTGACTTTACGTGCTTAAGCAAGCGTGATAATGCACAGGTGTGTAGTGACCTGGCTGGTGCGGCTTTTTGCCGGTGTTTTAGCGAGTCACGAATGGCTCTAGGAACCGGATGACTGCCGCTGAAATCAATCTCCTGATCCCACAGTGGGGCACGCCTGCCGCCCGACCTATCCTCACCGACCCGTGGGACCGCCCCCGCGCCGAACTCAGCCAGCAGGCTGCGACGGCGGCGAGTCTCAAAGATCGCCCTGATTTCGGTTGGGCGCTGGCCGAGCGTTTGGCAAAATCCGGCCACAGCAGCACTTTGCTCAAGCGACCCGCATACCGCTGGGTTCGTGCAGCCGTGCAACTTTTGACGGTTGGCCCAAGAGCCTCCCGGCGGTTGAAGGACGTCACGGTCGTGTCCCAGGCCCGGGAAATCCACGAGGCCGACCAGTTGCGCCCCGTCGTCAACGCCGCGTTGATGACGCGCGACGCCACCGCCCGCTCCGTGGCGGACGCCCTCCATCTGGATGTCGCCGTCGTTGACGCTTACAGCAACGTCTTCTTCAACGTCCTCGATCGCAGAAACGACATCGGCTACGTCCGGAAACTTCTCGGAGTTGGCGACTCGTCACCGCTGATGGTCCCCCGCCATATAGCCACCTCCGACGAGGAGGAGCTTCTCTCCGTAGGTTTCAAAGGCACCATTGAAGATGTGCTCCGGCATGCCGGTTGTGTGGGTGGGGCAGGGGATGAGTCGACGGAAGATCTCTCGAATCGGGTGCTCCGAAACATGCTTGTCGCCGGTGCCGACTGGACCGCTTCTCCAAACTGCCTTCGCCAGTCCCCGCCGGCGATGGTCGCTCACGCCATCGACCTGGTGAAGAAATCAAAATCCGATTCCACACAGGAGGCTCCAATCCAGTTGGGCATGAATATTGGCAGCCTCATGAGGGAGCAGTTGGAGAGGGATGCTCAACAAATTCGCAGAGGCGTGGAGGAGTGCGAGAGCGTCGGGTTACCTAATTAAAATCATTCTGATGGAAGCATCGCAACAATCCACCGCAGTCAAGTCGAAGGGGCGCTCTTCATCCCAGTCCCCGCGCCCGAAAAGATCACGTCCGGTTGATCCGCTTGACGCGCTGGGCCTGAACGGCTTTGCCCGGGCACTTGGCGTCGCGCCGGATTCCGTGCTCGCGGTCACCGCCACCCTGCTCAGTGGCATCGCCGGACCTGACGTGTGGCTCCAGTCCCCTTGGGGGGAAAACCGTCTTTCGAAAATCGACCTGCTCACCACCAAGGAGGATTTTAATCTCCACCGTTTGATCGAAGTCATGTCGGCACCGTTGAGCCTGATGAACCGCCGCCTTGCGGAAAACATGGGGCGTCTCAGTCCGGACGCGATTGACCTAGTAACCTCTGGACCATTTGCAAGTGCCGCCGCCTCGAAGCACGCTGACGCGAACATGCGCGATCAAGCAATCCGGCGGCATCTGGACGCGCTGACGCCAACGACCCGCCCGGGTGAGTCGGGGTTGCTGAGGCAGGACCTCGCCTTCGACCCGCTGATCCATCGGCGGGAGTCGCTCCAGCATCCGCAGTTCCTGCTGAAGGGCGTGGACGGTCGCAGTCTGAACCCACTGGTCGAGGATTGCCACCTGCGGACAGCTCTCGTTGTTCAGCCGGCGCTGGGTCTGGCAAGGGAGGGTTCCGAACCAAGCCGGGTGATCAAGTTGTTATTCGCACTGCTTGATGGAGCGGTCGTCAAGAAGCGCACCGGTCCACTTGATCGCGGTCGTGATTCCAGTCTCCCGGTTAAGGCGCATGCACTCCTATCGTTGACTAAAGATGAAATTGACGTCTTGGCCTCGATGGGAGCTGGTCATTTGAATCGTTTCCTGTGGGTCGCGGAAAGTGCTGGGCAGTCGGGCAAGAATGGTGATGCGGATTCCAGCGAGGCCTTTCTAAGCGCTTTCCAAGAAGCTGCGATGGAAATTCTCGAACTGCGCCGTGAGGGAAGGGGATTGCGGGTTTCGTTTGAGTCGAAGGCGGGATCGAAAAAGTTCGAAGATGAACTGCATCGATACGAAGCGGAAATCGTCCAAGCGGCGGCTGATGTGGGAGCGTGGGCGAGGGGACTCCCGCAGTCGATTTTTTGGGCGCTCGACTTCCTGCGACGTTCCTCGGTGAGCGATCACAGAATTAATGATGAAGGTCTAATAGTGGCCGCATTCTCTGCCGCGCGGCGACTCTTAACAGGTCACCGCAAGCAGGTTCTCCTGATCAGCAGCGCTCAGCAGTTGGATGAGCGGCGTGCTTTGGCTGAGAGGATCGTGGAGAATGTCTCGCGTGCGGCCTCCCCCATGAGCTTCCGGGACATCGTCCGATGCTTCCAAAATCAGAAGAAAGATCGCTTCACGCGGGTGATTGAAGCTTTGATTGAACTTGGCGTTTTGATCCGGAATGAAGATGGCGGGCATGTGCCTGGCCCGGTGGATCTGGCGGAGGTTGCGGAGATCTTGGATGAAAAGTTCATACTGCCTTGATGTAGAGTCGTCGGTTGTGATCTCGTTTAGGAGGAATGGGACCTACTTAAACAGAAGGTTTGCTGTCGATACTGCCGCTGACATCGCTGACTCGGTTGACAGTTGCCCTTTTCAATGATGGGGCGGAGCGGTTCTCGCTACTATTCGCTCCCGGTGGCGGAACCGGCGTCTTCACGACATCCTGGCATTTCCCCGTGCCGTTGCTGCTGCCGATAATCCGGCCGGAGGCGTCACGCTGGGTGCTGCTGAACGATCCCGACGAACCGTCACTGGTGGCGGAGCTGCCAACGAATTGTCCCGAAGCGTCACGGGCTTGCCTTCATCCGCGTGATGGGTGTGAATTGCTCCTCTCTCATGACCAACACCCTTGCCGTCCACGGACACAACATCATCGACTTGGTTTCATCCCACCCGGATGGCATTCGACTGAGTCACCTGATGGAGATCGTCGTCGAGCGCTATGGCAGGTCGGTCACCTACCACACCTGCTCGGCGATGGGCATGGATCTTGATGGGCTGCTTCGCTTTCTTGAGGCCAAGGAAAAGGTGAGGATCAAGAGCGGCGTGGTGTATCCGGGTGGATCGCCGGCGTGTGAGCACTGAGGGTGGAGTTATCTAGATTTGCCAATCCACCGAAGCTTCAATTCCGATGAAAAAATGCCCCTACTGCGCTGAGGAAATTCAGGATGAGGCGATCAAGTGCAAACACTGCATGGAGTTTCTCGACGGATCAAAGCGCTCCGCACCGCCCGGCCTGCCGACCAACCGCGACGAAGCATTGCCATGGTATTTGAGAACTTCGTTCATCGTGCTGACAGTTGTAACCATGCCTCCATTCGCACTGCCCCTTGTCTGGTTACATCCGAAAATGCATGTGGTTTGGAAACTGGCAATCACGGCTGCAATCCTTGGCTTATGTTGGATTAGTCTGATCGCTTTTCGAGGTTTCATCCACCAGTTCGATGAAGCGACGAGGATGCTGAACGAAATGAAGCTCTAAGTAGAAAACCAAACACCCGCCGGATCACGCGGACCCGGCGGGCTTGGGTTGGTTTTCTCAATCACGCCGCCCGCCGCCCGTCTTCCAACGTCAACCGCCGCGCCGAGCATGGCGAAGCCGATCACTTTCAAGCCATCGCCTACAGGCCCGGTGTCAGTAACAGCGACCGTTGGCGGTGGTGGCGGGGCGTGTTTGTTGACCGGATAAACCGGATTGCCGGGAGGCTGACCAATCTGCGCCGTTGGTCAAACCCGCAGGGTGGAGTTACAGGTGTTGCGCGGATTTGGCCGAAATTTACGCGAAATAGATTCGATTCAGCCTCCCATCAAAAAAATCAAAATTTCTTTACCCACCCCCGCTATTTGTCCC
>JBEDKU010000091.1:0-5914 GCA_041172045.1 Verrucomicrobiota bacterium
ATTCTATCTACTTCAAACGGTCGTACCAGTCTTTTGTGAGGAGTTTCGGAAATTATTTTTGGCAAATGGTCTATTATGAAACCCTATGATTCTAATTTTTGATTGGTGTCCGAAATGGGGCGTGGACAGGTCGCTCAATCTCCTGATTCCGATTTCATCCGATGTGGATCAGATCATCCATGGTGAAGTCGTTCAAAGTAGCGTGTGTGCCCGGTTGGCTGAATATCAGATCCGCGGCGTCCCCGTCGGCGGTGATGGTGATGCCGGGCAGGGCTCTGAAATGTCCGATCTCGCGACAGGTGATGCGGGTGGCGGTGAAATGGCTGAGCGTGCTTTCAAGATCTCCCTGCGAGATGGCAAGCAAGTAACCGTAGCTCGGAACCGAGACGAGCCAACGCTCGATCTCGACATCCATGGGACAGGGTAGATCTTCCAAATCCAGGATGACACCGACCTCGGAGCCATGACAAAGGGTGGCAAGCGTGCCGATGATGCCACCGGTGCTGATGTTTTTGCCGGCGCGGCAGAGGCCTTTTTCCGCAAGCGCGGGCAGCATTTCGAGCCCCGCCCTCAGCCGTTCGGGAGAGGACGTCGCACTGGAATCCCAGAATGCAGGGATCACTCCGTCACGACCGTCAAGACCGTCGCTCCCATCTCCCCCATTGCCCCGGTATCCACCGTGCATGTCGATGACGATGACAAGGTGGTCACCCGGCTTGGCATCGAAGCTGGTGATGAGGCGGTCACCGGCATGGCCGATGACGGCGGCACCGAGCGCGGCGTTTCCGGCGCCGTCGCGTGATCCCGTGTGGGTGGTGTGCCCACCGACGATGGGAACGCCGTAAGCCCGCGCCGCCGCCTGCATGCCTTGCCAGATCTGAGAGGAAATCTCGTCGGACGGACTCCAGAGGATGTCGGCGAGGGCGACAGGCCGACCGCCCATGGCGGCGATGTCGGAGAGATTCAACATGATGGCGGAGTAGCCGGCGAACCACGGATCATGCTCGACGATTGCCTGCGGCATGCCCTCGGCGGCAAACAGCAGGTAACCGGAGCCCGCCGGATTGGGAAGCACCGCGCAATCGTCGCCCAGCCGGATGTTTCCCGATACCTCCAAGGCGTGCTCGTATTCCTGTTGGAACGCAGCCTTTTCCGCCACCGCGGGATGGGTGGAGAGGAACCGGGCGAGCGTGGGGAGATCCATCATTCGTGTCCACCGATAGATCGCCGCATGCCAAGTCTGGTGAAATTTCGCGGAATTGTGGACCCATCCCACAATATGCGGGGATGCGGCCGGGGAAGTGAAATCGGGTTGCGGAAGGGGCGGGCATGGGTGAAGAATCCGGCATGGAACAGCCGCACCGGTATCCGGTCATTTTCAATCCCCGCGCCCGCAGTCAGAAGGGCGGGCGGGTGCTGCGGTTCATCGAGAGCCACCCCGAGCGCCTGGAACTGCACCCGACGAATTACGCCGGGGAGGCGCGGGAAATCGCGGCGCGTTTCGCCGCGGCGGGCGAGCCGGTGGTGATCGCCGCCGGCGGGGACGGCACGCTGAACGAGGTGATCAACGGTCTCGTGGGCTCGCGGACGGTGCTCGGGATTCTACCGGCCGGGACAATGAACGTGTTCGCCCGGGAAATGGGGATTCCGTTCGATTCGCTGGAGCAGGCCTTGCTGGTGATCGAGCACGGGTTCGTGCAGGACGTTGATTTGTTCGAGGCGAACGGCGCGCCGTTCGTGCAGATGGCGGGTGTGGGTTTCGACGCGCTGGTGATCGAGGAGACCTCTTGGGAGTCGAAAAAACTGCTAGGCCCGCTGGCCTACCTGCTGGCAGCGGTGCGGGTGCTCGGCGAGAAGCCGCCGAAGCTGGAGGTGGTGTGCCCGGACGGCCGGCACGAGGAAGGCGTGGCGGTGCTGGCGGGGAACGGCTCGCTCTATGGCGGCCCGTTCAAGTTTTTCCGCAATGCGAACAACCATGACTCGAAGCTCGACGTGCTCGTTTACAAGGAGGCGGGCTACCGGCTGGTGCTGGACTCGCTGCGCGGACTGGCGTTGGGCGGCATCGATCTAATGGCTTCCACCAGTTATTTCCAGGCGGCGGAGTTCGTCGTCAAGTCGGACAGCGCGGTGCCGGTGCAGGTGGACGGCGAGGGGATCGGGCGGTTTACGGAGGTGAAATTCATCGAATCGGCGCACCGCCTGCGGGTGCTCGCGCCGGAGGTGGCGCTCATCGGCGGGTTCTCGGATGCGGTGAAATCCTTCCTGCAATGGCCGCGGCGACCGGTGGAACTCCAAACCACACGCACCTTGTGAAGCCGGCCGGAAAGAGCGTTTTCCGGCGCTGGTTCCGGCGGTTGTCGCTCCTGGTGCTGACGGTGCTGCTGGCGTTTGTGCTGGTGGTGGGCTACGCGAACTTCACCGCGATCTGGGGCTCTTGGGGCCGGCTTTTTGACGATGTTTCCGCCGTGCCCGAGACCCGGGTGGGATTGGTGTTCGGCACGACGGACCGGGTGAACGGGCGGGAGAACCTGTATTTCCGCTACCGGATCGATGCGGCGGTGAGGGTGTGGAAGGCGGGTAAAATCAAGACGGTGATCGTCTCCGGCGACAACCGCAGCCAGTATTACAACGAGCCGGAGAAAATGAAACAGGCGCTGGTCGAGCGGGGGATCCCGGGCGGGCGGATCGTTTGCGATTTCGCCGGGTTGCGGACCCTGGACTCGGTGGTGCGGGCGAAGGAGATTTTCGGCGCGGACTCCGTCCTTTTCATCAGCCAGAAATTCCAGAACGAGCGGGCGATCTATCTGGCGAAGGCGCACGGCATGGACGCCTACGGATTCAACGCGCAGGATGTGGAAACCCAGGCCGGACTGAAAACCCGGATCCGCGAGGTGGGCGCGCGGGTGAAGATGTGGCTGGATGTGAATTTCCTGGATACCCGGCCCATCCATCTCGGGGACAAGATCGCGCTGCCGAAGTAGGCGGATCCAGCTCTGCTGAATGTGGTATGGCGCTCCTCCGGTGAGAGAGAAGAAGAGCTCCGCGCCACATGGAGCAGAGCTTCCATCCGCCGGGGCTGGAGCAGAGCTTCCAGCACTCCATGGCAAAAAAGAGGCCGCCGGGGCACCCACCCCGACGGCCAAGTTGAGAACTTCAACACACCCGCGATTTCACTCGCGGTCGGTATGAAGCAGACAACTGCTGTTCACCCTTACATGAAAACACGAACTTTCGTGCGGTCTTCAGGTGAATTTGACACCTCGGTATCAGCAGCGTTCAAAAATTTAAAAAATCCACGACCGGGTCATTTGCGGAACGCCGAACGAAGCGAAGGCCTCATCTTGGTGGTGGGCGCAGGTTGTGGAGCGGGCGCGGTCTGCCGGGTGTAGGTCGAACGGCTGCCGGACTTGTCTTCCACCGGAGTGATGGCATCGGCCGGCGGCAGCACTCCCGGACCATCCGCCATGTCGCGGACCTGGCCGGAGACTTTGTAGCGGGAATCCATGTCCGCCTGAACGGCGTTGAGCGAGCGGTCGTTTCTCACGAGCGACGGTTGGATGAAGACCATGAGCTCGCTGCGGTCGTCGTTGTTGGTCGTGGTGGAGAAGAGTTTTCCGAGATAGGGAATATCGCAGAGGATCGGGATGCCGGATTTCTCCTGGTTGTTCTTACCCACGATAAGGCCGCCGAGCACGATGGTTTGGCCGTTCGGGACGGTGGCGGTGGTGAGAACCTCACGGGTGGAAATCCGGGGAACCGTGAGATCGCCGCCGTCGCCACCCGCGCCTTGGAGGATCTGGTTGCCGTTTTGCTCGTCGTTGAGCAGGGCGATTTTCATGGTGATCTCGTTGTCGGAATTGACGAGCGGGATGACTTCGAGTTTCAGGACGACGTCCTGGTATTCGATGTTGGTGCTGGATCCACCACCGCTGAAGTTGTTGTTGCTGGTGGGGATGGCGATGCGCTCACCACTGGAGATGGTGCCCTTCTGGTTGTTCGAGGTGAAGATGCTCGGTCTGGAAAGCACGGTGAAATCCGTCTTCGACTGGAGGGCTTTCAGATAGATGCTGAGATCGCCGATGGTGCCATAGGCGCGGAGGCCGGCACCGGTGAGCGTGCCGGGGTTGAATTCTCCGTTGCCAGTGGTGTCTCCCACGATGGGAAGGATGGGCAGGATGGAGCCGAAGCCACCACCGGCACGTCCGGTGATATCATCGCTGCGCACCAGATAGTCCACGCCGAATTCCTTGGAATTGTTGAGGGTGAGCTGGCCGATGACGGTGGAAATCATGACCTGGTCTGGCTTGACGTCGATCTGGTCGAGCAGGCGCTCGATGATTTCCAGACCGGATGGCGGGCCTTGGACGACGATGGAGTTGGTGATGTTATCCGCGACGAGGAGGGTGCGGCCGACGAGGACGGACTCGGGAGCGGAGCTGACATCGGGATCGCTGAGGGCGCTGCCGCCACCACTGCCGCCACCGGATCCGCCGAGGCCGCTGCTGCTGCCGCTGGATCCTCCGAAGTTGGCTCCGGTGCTGCCGCTGCGACTGCTACCACTGCTGGAGCTTTGGCGGCTGTTGTTGCTGCTGGCCTGGGTGCGCGAGCCACCGCTGGCGCCGCCGGAGGCTCCGCCTTGGGTGGAACCACCGCTGCCACCACCGCCATCGCCGGTGCCGCTGAAGGCACGGGTGAGCGCGTCTCCGGCGATGGGCAGGAAGTCCGAGACGGTGAGGAAGCGGAGTTTGCGACGGAGGAAGTTTTTCTCGCTGGTCTCCACGTCGAACTCGCGGACCAGGCTCTCCACGGTGATCAGGTCGATGGGCCGGCCCATGGCGACGATGCGGTTGGTGCGGGGATCCGGGATGATCTGGATGGGGATGTCCTCGCCGCTGCCACCGCCACCTGCGGCGGCGCCGCCGGCCCCTGGAGGTGCCGCACCGGCAACCGGGGCGGACTCGATGCGCTGGATGCCCGCGGTTTTTTGGGTGGCTTGCTGGGCGGTGAGCAGGGTGGTGAGCGTATCGGCCAGTTCGGTGACGTCCGAGTATTTCACCTTGATGAAACGGGTGCCTTGGACGGAGCCGGGCTTGTCGATTTCCTTTTTCAGGTCGATGAGCTTGCGGATGAGCGAGGTGTTTTCCGTGATGACAACGGCGGAGGCGTTCGGCACGGCAGCGATGGAGCCGAAGGCGCCAAGCTGGCCGATGATCTGGGTGAACGTGTTGACGGCTTCGGCAGGCTTGATGTAGCTGAGCGTCATGACATAGGAAATGACGGCGTCCCCGTTGGGGAGCGTGTCGCTTTCATTATAAACGGCAACGCCGCGGCCGGTGGGGCGGAGGCCGCCGGTGGAGAGGGTGAGGATGTCGAGGTTCGGGTCCTGGGCATCGGGGACGAAAACGAAATTTTCGATGGTGGCGGCCTTTCTCAGGAGTTCGGCGGCTTCGGCGAAAGTGAGCGGGTCCTGCGGAGTGGCTTCCTGGACGAAGGAAAACTCGGCGGTGGCGGCGGCGGCGGAGACGATCACCCGCTTACCGGTGTATTTCCGGTAGAGTCCGGCGAGCGCGGTGCCGGTGAGCTTGGGCTCGTTGATATCGGCGATGATTTTCGTCTGGCCGAGGTCCACCGGTGGGGCGGCTTGGGCGGCGGCGGGAGCGCCAGCGGGTTGGGCGGGAACCACTCCCGGAATCGGGACACCAGGAGGCGCGGCGGGAGCCGGCGGGGTGACTTGAGGTGCCGGAACTGCGGGCTTGGGTGCGGGCGGCGGCACGGGAGGAGCCTCCTGGCCGGATGCGGAAACGAGGCCGAGCAGGAGAAGGGCGATGGAGCGGTGGAATGACATGGAAACTGGTGGATATCAGATTGAAGGATTAGTTGCCACGACGTGACGGACGCTGGTTCTGAGCAGGTT
>JBEDKU010000092.1:0-9890 GCA_041172045.1 Verrucomicrobiota bacterium
CCGATTTCCTTGAGCGTGACGGAGGGTATGTCTGTGTAGGCATGCGCGGTGGCTCGCGATTCGCTGGGGAGATTGTTCGGTCTTGCGCGAGGTGGCGGAAACCGCTTTTCTGCGGCGCGGGGTTGCGATCCGGGATTCCGCTGACAAGTGACGATGGGAACGACTAAAAACACAGCCTGTTTGGTGCTCGGAATTGCCACGGCGCTCGCGTCGTGTGCTCCGAAAGCGACGGTCGTGGCCGAGGCCCCGGCGGTGAAAAAGGTGGAGAAGGCGCCGGAGCAACCGGTGGTGGAGGAGCCGGTCCTGCCTGTCCAGGAGGACGACGGGCTGCGCGGGCCGGACATGTTGGTGATGCCGGACGAGGGGAGTTTCCGCTCGACGAATCCTACGGCACCGAAGACCGGAGCTGCCGCGGGCGCGGTGATCGCGCGGCCGCCGACGGATCCGCCATCGCGGGTGAAGCCGAAGGCGGCGGAGGGGGAGTGATGCTACTGGTGCGCCGGGTGGCCGCCCCGACTCAGGGTTAACGCTGGTTGAAGCGGGACATCTCACGCTGGGCTTCGCGAAGCTCGACGCGTTCTTTCAAGTCCTGGCGTTGGTCGGAGTGGGTTTTGCCCTTGCCGACGCCGATTTCCACTTTCACTCGGCGGTCTTTCCAATACATCCGCAGGAGCGGAAGCGAGCAGCCTTTGACGGCGCTGGCGTTGGCCAGCTTGAGAATTTCCCGCTTGTGAAGGAGCAGGCGGCGCGGGCGTTTTTCCGGATGATTATACCACTCGGCTGCGGTTTGCCAGGGCTGGACGTTGCAGCCGTAGAGAAAAACCTGGTTGTTCTCGATGCGGGCGAAGGCGTCGGAAATGTTGACCTTGCCGGCACGGATCGACTTGACCTCGGTGCCTTTGAGCTCGATCCCGGCCTCGTATTTCTCCGTGATGTTGAAATCGCGTCCGGCCTTCCGGTTGGTGGCGATTTCCGCGCTCATGGGAGGAATCGGGAGTCAGGAAAGCCGCTCAGGGGGCTTCCCGCTGGATGAGCTTGATTTTGCCCTCGATGATCTCGGTGAGGGCGATGTCTGCCACGCCCATGCTCGGACGGGTGGCAATCAACGGGGAGCGCCCGCTGTTGAGTTGTTTGACGCGCTGGGAGACCAGATTGACCAGGACGAGGGGGTCGGTGACAATTTCGGAGGCCTTATCAAGGAGATCGCTTTTCATATTAGAACCGGGAAATCGCGAAATCGGCTGAACTTGCTCAAACGGGATGACGTTTTTAGGGAGCAGGGACGGTTTTTTTTCGCTCAAAACAAATGGATTGGAGAAGTTTTCCGGATTTAACGCCGGGCCGATGGTCAAACCAGAGAATCAGCGAGCTGACAAGTCTTATCTGGTTGTTTTTCCGAGGATTTTTTAAGCGCGTGAAATCTCATTTTGGCATGAGGTCGATTCCGAAGCGGCGGAGCACGATGACGGTGATCCAGAAGAAGGCGACGGTGAGCAGGCAGTTGATGGCGAGGGTGGTCCAGAAGCTCCAGCCGTGCCGCAGCATCCAGGGGATGATGAGGAACATCGGCAGGGTGGGGAGGACGAACCAAAAAGTGCCTTCGGCGTGGTTGGCGAGGCGCTGCGGGGACTGGCCGGCATAGTGCATCCAGACCATGGCGACGAGTGAGGTGAGGGGCAGTGCGATGAGCAGGGCGGAGAGTCGGTCGTTGACGAGCTGGATCTTGGTCACGACGACGATGATCAGGGCGCTCAAGAGGAGTTTCCCGATGTCGAGCGGGGTGAAGGTGAGGATTTTATCCCATGGAATGCGGTTCATGATCGGGAGCGGGCTTGCGGTTGCGGCGAAGGTAGGGATAGCTTGCGGGCATGCAAGTCGTCCGTGTCGTCGGTTTTTTGGTCGCCCTCTTGATGGTCTGTGCTGCGGCGGATGCGGCGGAGTTGACGGCGGGGCAGAAGGCGGTGATCGGCCGGAAGATCTGGCAGAACGAGTGCGCCGGAAGTGTCGACGGGCTGACGAGTTGGAACGGCGGGGAGGAATTTCCGTCGCTGGGAATCGGGCATTTCATCTGGTATCCGGCGGGCTTCAAGGGACGCTTCGAGGAGAGTTGGCCGTCGTTTGTGGTCTTCGCGAAGAAGAGCGGGGCGAACCTGCCGGCGGTCGCGCTGGAGCGGCACAGTCCGTGGAACTCGAAGGCGGAGTTTCAAAAGGATTTCAAAAGCGCGCGGATGAGTTCGTTGCGAACGTGGTTGGCGGGCAACGTCGGGTTGCAGACGGATTTCATCATCGCCCGGTCGCGCGCGGCGTTGCCGAAAATCCTCGCCGCCGCGCCGGCGAGTGAGAAAAATCGGATTGCGGCGAATTATCAGAAGGTCGCGGCGACGCCGCAGGGGACTTATGCGTTGATCGACTACGTCAACTTCAAGGGCGACGGCACGCAGGTCTCCGAAAGATACAATGGATACGGCTGGGGCTTGCTCCAGGTGCTGGGCGGGATGAAGGAGGTGGCTGCCGGCGCACCTGCGGCGACCGAATTCGCCGCTTCGGCGAAGCGGATCCTTTCCCGACGGATCGCCAATTCACCGCCCGCCCGTGGAGAAAAGCGCTGGGAGGAAGGTTGGCACAACCGTTGCAACAGCTACGGCAGACCGCTCTGAGCGCCGAGCGCGGAGGTC
Organism: Verrucomicrobiota bacterium; assembly: GCA_041172045.1. Classification (GTDB taxonomy): domain Bacteria; phylum Verrucomicrobiota; class Verrucomicrobiia; order Verrucomicrobiales; family Akkermansiaceae; genus Luteolibacter. The sequence goes on from JBEDKU010000092.1 coordinate 2,676, forward strand.
TGAGTGCCTGGAAGGACTGCGCGTCGATTGATTTTTACTCCGGGTGGCATGAGCGGTGCTCTTGCTAGCGGCTGTCCATGCTGAACCGGATTTCTGATGCCCTCTCACGACGCTTGGCGGTCAGCCTGATCGTCGGACTTTCCTTTTGTTGGATCAGTCCTGTCGTCGCCCAGGAAAAGTCGATCCGGGAGACCATCGCCGCGGCGACCCTCGCAGCGACGCCGGCGGAGCAGCGGGAAATCATCCTTTCCTTGAAGCTGACCCCGTCACCCGAGGCGGTGACCTGGTTCGAGAAGTGGAAGACCGGGGAGATTTTCTTGTACAAGGACGCGGCGGGCGTGATGACACCGGTTCTGCTCACCGGCGCGGCAGCCGGGGACGATTCCTTGGCGACTGTCCGGCTTTCGGACGGGACTCCCTTGCTGTCTCCGGACGGCGCGGCGGTCAGGATCAACCCCAAGCAGGTCGAGTTTGCGGAAACAAGCTCGGGCCTGCGCAAGGCGATGAAAGAGGTGGCCGATCTGGTGGCTTTGGCCGATCCGGATCTGCCCAAGCGGATCCGCGCCATTCAGGATTCCGCCATCGGCCAGAAGGCGGAAAAACTTCCCGCCCTCCAGCTTCTCAAGACCACGGAGAAAAATCCCGTGGCGCTGCGGGCGCTTGAAGAGTCCATCGCCATTATCCAACTCCGTTCATCGGTGCCCGCGGAGCGCGTCGCGGCCTGCAAAAAGCTTGGCGAGCTTCAGTCGTTGTCGGCATTTGACACGGTGAAAACCATCCTGGCGGAATCACAAAAAGCCGGTGACAAACCCATGATCGACGCGGCTGGCGAGGCGTTGAGGTCCATCGAGGGCCATATTTCCAGGATCAACGCGGTCGGCACCGCGTTCCGCGGGATCTCGCTCGGGTCGGTCCTGTTGGTGGTCGCCATCGGTCTGGCGATCACGTTTGGCCTGATGGGCGTCATCAACATGGCGCACGGCGAATTCATCGCGGTCGGCGCCTACACCACCTATGTGATCCAGAATATTTTCGCCCAGGGTCTCAAGCTCTCCCCGTTCGGCTTCTCCATGTCCATTCCCGGTATGTCCCTCGGTCAGGGAGGGATGAGTCTTTATTTCGCAGCCGCGATTCCCGCGAGTTTTGTCGTCGCGGCGCTTGTCGGTATCGTGCTCGAACGTTCGGTCATTCAGTTTCTCTACAAGCGGCCGCTCGAATCGCTGCTCGCCACCTGGGGCGTGTCGCTCGTCATGCAACAGGTGTTGAAGTTGATTTTCGGCTCGAACAACGTGCAAGTGTCCAGTCCTTCGTGGCTCTCCGGGAACTGGACGGTCAATGACGTTGTCTTCGGCTGGAACCGGGTGTTCGTCATTGGTTTTGCCGTCCTGATCATCGTCGTCACCTGGCTCGTTCTGAATCGAACCTCGCTCGGCCTGCTCATCCGCGCGGTCATGCAGAACCGCAACATGGCCGCCTGCATGGGCGTCCGCACCGAGCGGGTCAACACCATGACCTTCGCCTTCGGCTGCGGACTTGCCGGACTTGCCGGCGCGTTCCTCTCCCAGATCGGAAACGTCGGCCCTTCGATGGGGCAGCTCTACATCGTGGATTCCTTCATGACGGTCGTCGTCGGCGGTGTCGGCAATATCCTCGGCACGGTGATCAGCGCGCTGGGCATCGGCATGGCCGACCAGACGCTCCAGCAATACCTTGGAAATCCGGTGATCGGAAAAATCCTGGTCCTCGGAGCCATCATCCTTTTCCTGCAATGGCGGCCGGCCGGCCTCTTCGTCACCCGCTCCCGCAGCCTTGATTGACCGATGAACAAGACCCCTCTCACCAGTCGGCTTCACCTGCCCCTGCTCCTCCTGGCCGCCACATTCCTCGTCGTGGTGATGCCGATGCTGCACGCGTTCGGCGTGATCCAGGACCTCACCCTCAGTCTGTGGGGGAAATACATTTGTTACGGCATCATGGCCGTTTCCATCGATTTGTTATGGGGCTACACCGGTCTGCTCTGCCTTGGCCAGGCGCTCTTTTTCAGCATCGGCGGCTACATGATGGGCATGCACCTCATGCTGATGATCGGCAAGCTCGGCCAGTACAAAAGCGACCTGCCGGACTTCTTCGTCTTCCTCGGCCACACCTTCCTCCCCGCCTTCTGGAGGCCGTTCTACTCGTTTCCGTTCGCGCTCGCGATGGTCGTTCTAGTTCCGGCCGTCATCGCCTACATCTTCGGATTCCTCGCCTTCCGCTCCCGGATCAAGGGCGTTTACTTTTCAATTCTTACCCAGGCTCTCACCTACGGCGCCGCGCTGCTTTTTTTCAGAAACGAGCTTCTCATGGGGGGGAATAACGGGTTCACCGATTTCAAAACCATCCTCGGATGCGACCTCCGTCTGCCTGAAACCAAGCGCGGCCTCTACATCGCCACCGCGCTGCTGCTCGTCGCCGTCGTCACCTTCTGCAAATGGCTCACCAACCGCCGCTTCGGCCTCATCCAGCGCGCCATCCGGGACTCCGAGAACCGCGTGCTCTTCTCCGGCTACGCCACCGCCAACTTCAAGCTCTTCATCTTCGTCGTTTCCGCCATCATCGCGGCCCTCGCCGGAGCGCTCTTCGTTCCGCAGGCCGGCATCATCAACCCCAGCGAAATGACCACCGAAAAATCGTTGGAAGCCGTCGTCTGGGTCGCCCTTGGCGGACGCGGTACCCTTACCGGACCGGTCATCGGGGCCATCAGCGTCAACGCGATCAAAAGCTGGGCTTCCCGCGCCTATCCCGACTATTGGCTGCTGATTCTTGGCGGCACCTTCGTGCTCGTCGTGATGTTCATGCCGAAAGGAATCGTCGGAATTCCCGCGCAGATTCAGGGCATCATCGGCCGTTTGAAAAAGAAAACGAACGAAGACGAATTGCCCGCCGATTCCACAAAATCCCCCGCCACCGACCCATGATCGTCGACACGCCCCACCTCAACGTCAAACCGTTCCTCCTCGCCGCGGAGGGATTGACCCGCTCCTTTGATGGTTTCAAAGCCATCAACGACCTCAACTTCTACCTCGACGAGGGCGAGCTCCGCACCGTCATCGGTCCCAACGGCGCCGGTAAAACCACCTTCCTCGACCTCATCACCGGCCGCACCAAGCCCGACCTCGGAAACCTCACCTGGGATGATGGAAAACACGATCTCCTCAAGATGAACGAGTATGAGATCTATCGCCTCGGCATCGGTCGCAAGTTCCAAACCCCCACGGTTTACAACGATCACACCGTCACCGAGAACCTGATTCTCTCACTCGCCGGCTCGCGTGGCATCTGGCACAGCCTGTTCGGAAAAATCACCTCCCAACAGAAGGACCGGATCGCGGAAATCCTCACCATCATCAAGCTGGCCGACAGCGCCCACCGTAAGGCCGGCATCCTTGCCCACGGCCAGAAGCAATGGCTGGAAATCGGCATGCTGCTCGCCCAGGAAGCCCGGCTCCTGTTGGTCGATGAGCCCGCCGCCGGCATGACCGACGAGGAGACCTACCGCACCGGCGAGCTCCTGCTTTCGTTAGCAGGAAAACACACCATCGTCGTCATCGAGCACGACATGACCTTCGTTCGCCAGATTTCACAAGGGCGCAAAGTCACCGTTCTCCATCAGGGCCACGTCCTCTGCGAGGGACCTGTCGATCAGGTCCAGGCTGACGAACGCGTCATCGAAGTCTATCTCGGCCGCAAATCCAAGGCCGCCTGAATTCTTCACTTCGATGTCCAATGTTGGCCGTTCCATGTTTGATGTTCAAAATTTGCTAATTCCATGACCGCCACCCTCGCCCAGGAAAGCCTCGGCATTGCCAACCTCCGCGTCTCCATCGGCGGCAGTGCCATCCTGCGCGGCATCGATCTAACCATTCGTCCGGGGTCGGTTTTCTGCCTCATGGGGCGCAATGGCGTGGGAAAAAGCACCACGCTCAAGGCGCTCACCGGACTCTATCCGACCGACTCGGGGAAATTCACCCTGCAAGGGGCGGACATCACCAAGCTCAGTTCCGCCGACCGCGCCCGGAGCGGCCTCGGCTACGTTCCCCAAGGCCGGGAGATTTTCCCGCTCCTCACCGTCGAGGAAAACCTCTTCATCGGCCTCAGCGCCCGGGGCTGGAAGAAGGATCCCGCCCAAGTCGACCGCGTCTTCACCCTGTTCCCCATCATTAAGGAATTTCTTCACCGCAAGGGCGGCATGCTATCCGGCGGGCAGCAGCAGCAACTCGCCATCGGCCGCGCGCTGCTCACCAAGCCCAAGCTCCTCATTCTCGATGAACCCACGGAAGGAATTCAGCCCAACATCATCGACCAGATCGGCGACGCCATCAAGATGCTCCGCGCCGAGGGCGAAATGAGCATTCTGCTTGTCGAGCAGTATCTCGATTTCTGCAAGGAACTTGGCGACGACTTCGCCATTCTCGAACGAGGGGCCGTGGCGGCTTCCGGTCCGATGACCGCTCTCACCGGGGAAATCGTCAAAGAGTTCCTTACGGTTTAATGAAAATAGAGCGAATGATGAGCATGATTCATGTGGGAATTGAGCGCTGATTGATTCCGTTCATGTTGGCCGATGGCTTGTGAAAAATTCATCCGTACAAGTGTTTTTACTCATGAAAATTTTTCGAATGGCACGAAACTAGCTGATTGTAATTCGCGCAGGATTGCCTGCCATCACACATCAACCAAACAATAAGCTGAACCATGAAAAGAAAGCACTGCCTTAACTTCATCAACATGCCGCTCGTCGCGCTTGCGCTGACTGCTGGATCCGCCGTCGCTGGCACCGAAACCGTTGCTGCCCCCGCACCAGCCCCCGCGACAGAGGATGTAATCTCCGCGACGCTCTCGCTTGCGACCAACTCGCACTTCATTTCATACGGCAAGGACGTCTGGGGTGACGGTTCCTCCATGTCTAGCAATAATTTCAACCCGATGTTGGAATTCGCATTCAAGCTTCCTGAAAACTTCACCCTCACCATGGGGACATGGTGGGACGTGACCGCCAAAGGCGACGGTCTTCCTCAGACTCTGGGTGGCGACATCTATGAGATCGACCTCTGGGCCGGACTCAGCTACACCTACGAGAAGTTCACCATCGGTGCGACCTATCAAGCATGGGTGTATGGAGATGGCGTCGAAGGCATCGTCGATGTGAAACTCGGTTATGACACCTTCCTCTCTCCGACCCTGACGTTCCACAACCGGGTGTCCGAAGGCGCATCAGGTGGAGACACTGGGACGATTGCGGTGCTGGGTCTTTCCTACTCCATCGAAGCGGGTCCTGTCACCTTCTCCATCCCGGTTAACGTTGCCGCCAACCTGACGGACGAATACAACCAATTCTCCAGCCCCGGTGTAGCCGGAAGCGATACGGGGTATGCCTACACCTCTGTCGGGTTGCAGGCTTCCTACCCGCTCGCGTTCCTCGGTTCGACCTACGGCGAATGGAGTGTCAATGGTGGAATCACCCAGTATTGGACGGAATCGGATGTCCTTCCGAACAATCCGATCAACCAGTTTCTCACCTACAACGTTGGTCTCACGGCCACCTTCTAATTCTCAGTTGGTTATCTGCTAAAACGGTTGCGGCGGGAGGGTCCTATTGATCGGTTGGTATCAATGCTCTCCCGCTTGCTTTTTGCCCATACACCTCATCGTACTCATTCATCATTAAAACTCCCCAACTAAAATGTTCTCCAAACTCATCCCTGGCGCCTTCGCCGCCCTCTCCCTTACCGCCGGCTCCGTTCACGCGGAGGACTCCGTCAAAGTCGGCGTGCTTCACTCACTCAGCGGCACCATGGCCATCAGTGAGACCTCCCTGCGCGACGTGCTCCTCTTCACTTTCGACGAAATCAACGCCGCCGGCGGCGTGATGGGCAAGAAAATCGAGCCTGTCGTCGTGGACGGCGCCTCGAACTGGCCGCTCTTCGCGGAAAAGGCCAAGCAACTTCTCGATCAGGACAAGGTGGCCGTCACCTTCGGCTGCTGGACCTCCGTCAGTCGCAAGTCGGTGCTTCCGGTCTTCGAGGAGAAAAAGGGCCTGCTCTTCTACCCGGTTCAATACGAGGGTGAGGAGATGTCACCTAATATTTTTTACACCGCCGAGGCCGTCAACCAACAGGCGACCCCCGCCGTTGACTACATGCTTGAGGAAGGAAAAAAGAAGTTCTACCTCATCGGCTCCGACTACGTTTATCCTCAGACGACCAATCTCATCCTGCTCGAGTATCTTCTCAGCAAGGGCGTGCCGCTCGAAAACATCGGCGGCGGTTTCACCAAGGACGCCAGCGGCAAGATCATCTCCGCCGGCAAATACACGCCGTTCGGTCACACCGACTATCAGCAGATCATCTCCGAAATCAAGCAGTTCGCCGCTTCCGGTGACGCCTGCATCATCAACACCCTCAACGGTGACACCAACGTCCCGTTCTTCAAGGAGTATGCCGCCGCCGGTCTTGACGCCGAGTCCTGCCCGGTCGTGAGCTTCTCGGTCTCCGAGGACGAATTCCGTGGCCTGCCAGCCAGCCAGCTCGTCGGCCAGCTTGGTTGCTGGACTTACTTCCAGTCGATCAAGAGCCCGGAGAACGCCAAGTTCATCAAGGATTGGAATGCTTGGGTGGCCAAGTCCGACGTTCCCGGAATCGTCAAGGAAGGCCGCGTGACCTGCTCGCCGATGGTTCTCTCCTATAACGGGGTGTATCTCTGGAAGGCGGCCGTCGAAAAAGCCAAGTCCTTCGAGCCAGCGAAAGTCATGGCTGCCCTCGAAAGCGGGATCTCGTTCGACGGCCCTGGTGGCAAGGTCATCACCCAGAAGAACCACCACCTCACCAAGAACGTCTATATCGGTGAGACCAAGGCTGACGGCCAGTTCAAGATTCTCAAGGAATACAAAAACGTCGTTGGCGAGCCATTCCTCAAAGGCACCTACAAATAATCCAGATCTCTGCTCAGTTGTTTTTGGTTTGAAAGCCATGTCCTCTCCGGAGGGCATGGTTTTTTTCGATACCCGCTTGGCATGCCCATTGCTCGACGTCAGCATTCGCACCACTCCGCCGATGAAAACCTCCAGCCCCTTCCCATGGCATTCCATGCTCAGCCGCTTCCTTTGCCCGGTCTTCTGTCTTTTCCCTTCCGTCCTGTTCGCGCATCCCGGTCACTATCATCCGGACGAGACCGACG
>JBEDKU010000093.1:0-6319 GCA_041172045.1 Verrucomicrobiota bacterium
TGTTTATCCCGTCCGCACTCATCGCCCTCATCGGCGTCGGCGGTGGTTTGACGTATCTCGTCTCCACCGGCGTCGGCGTCTGGGGCATGTCCAACCGGGTGTTCTGGGGCTTTGACATCACCAACTTCGTGTTCTGGATCGGTATCGGCCACGCCGGAACCCTGATCTCCGCGGTGCTCTTCCTCACGCGGCAGAACTGGCGGACGTCGATCAACCGGGCGGCGGAAGCGATGACCATCTTCGCCGTGATCTGCGCGGGGATTTTCCCCGCCTTCCACGTCGGCCGCGTGTGGTTCGCCTGGTTCCTCGCTCCGGTGCCTAACGCCAACGCGATCTGGCAGAACTTCAAGTCGCCGCTGCTTTGGGACGTGTTCGCGGTTTCCACCTATTTCACCATCTCGCTGATTTTCTGGTATCTCGGCATGGTTCCCGACCTCGCGACCATCCGCGACCGTTGCAAGCCCGGCATCCGCAAGATTCTCTACGGAATCTTCTCGCTCGGCTGGCGCGGCGGCAACCGCCAGTGGAGCCACTATGAAATGGCCTATCTGCTGCTCGCCGCGCTTTCCACGCCGCTCGTGCTCTCGGTGCACTCGGTCGTTTCCTTCGACTTCGCGACCTCGGTGGTGCCCGGTTGGCACACCACCATCTTCCCTCCTTACTTCGTCGCCGGTGCCATCTTCGGTGGTTTCGCGATGGTGCTCACGATCATGGTTCCCGCCCGTTTCATCTACGGCTTGCAGGATCTCATCACCATGAAGCACATCGACAACATGGCGAAGATCATCCTGCTGACCGGCACGATCGTCGGCTACGCCTACCTGATGGAGCTGTTCGTCGCCTTCTACTCCGGTGCGATTTATGAAATGGACGCCTTCAAGTTCCGGATCGCCGGTCCTTACTGGTGGGCCTACGCCGCGATGATGAGCTGCAACGTGCTTTCGCCCCAGGTCTTCTGGTTCAAAGCCTGCCGTGAGAATCTCTGGGTGATCATGATCGTCGCGATGTGTGTGAACGTCGGCATGTGGTTCGAGCGCTTCGTCATCATCTGCACGACGCTGGCCCGGATGTGGCTGCCGGGTGATTGGAAGACCTATTCGCCCAGCGGCGTCGAGTTGATGACTTTCGTCGGCACGATCGGATTGTTCCTTGCACTTTTCCTGATGTTCCTGCGCTTCCTTCCCTGCATCAACATCGCCGAGGTGAAATGGACCCTGCTGGAGTCCGATCCGCACTTCGACGACAAGGAGCACCACCCGGACCACGGCGTGGTCGTCGAGCCCGCCTATCAGAAGGAGCTCGTCGAAGAGAAAATCTGAAATTTCCAATTCCAATCTTCAATTTAACAAGTGAGCACCACCCGCAAACGCGTTTATGGCTACCTGGCCGAGTTCAAGAGCGCATCCGCTCTCTACAAGGGCGCGGAGAAGATCCGCGACGCAGGTTTCAAGAAATGGGATTGTTACTCCCCTTATCCCATCCACGGCCTTGACGGCGCGATGGGCATGAAGCGCTCGATCCTGCCCTGGTTCGTATTCTTCGGCGGCATGACCGGCACGGCCACCGCCTTCGCCCTCGCCTACTCGACGCAGGTGGTGATCTATCCGACCGTCGTGCAGGCGAAACCGGTGAACATCTTCACGGTGCCCGCGTTCTTCCCGATCATGTTCGAGCTGACGATCCTGTTCTCGGGCTTCACGGTGCTGTTCGGTCTTCTCGCCTTGATCCAGCTGCCGCGCCTCAACCACCCGTTGTTCGCGAGCCGCCAGTTCCACCGCGCCACGGACGATGGTTTCTTCATCGCCATCGAGGCGCGTGATCCGAAATTCAGCCCCGACGGCACCCGCGACCTGCTCGCCGGCATCGGCGGGGCCAACATCGAACTTGTCGAAGAAGAGGACGCCTGAGGCGGTTTCAAATCTCAAATTTCAAATCTCAAATTTCTTCATTAGATGCGTTACTTTTTCCTCGCCTACGCGCTGATCGCGTTGCTCGTCGTCGGAATCTTCGGAATCCGCGGCCAGAAGTTTTCCAAGCCTCCGGTGCGGATTTTTCCGGACATGGACAACCAGGACAAGGTGAAGGCCCAGAAGGCCGACGCGTTTTTTGCGGATGGCCATGGTTCCCGGATGCCGGTCGCCCAGACGCAACCGCGCGGATTCAACCCGTCAGGCGCGCAGTCGCTCGGCGGCATTCCGGAATACGAGTTCAGCGGCCAGACCGGTTACTATTTTACCGGCCATGTGGGCGATTATTTCGGCACGGGAATGCCGGAGGAACTGAAGCTCACGGATGAAAGCGTCCAGGCGCTGATCCAGCGGGGCAAGGAACGCTTCGGCATCTATTGCGCGGTTTGTCACGGCGCATCCGGCGACGGACAGGGCATCACCGGTCAGTACGGTGTTCCCGGAATCGCCAACTTCCATCTCGATACCTTCAAATCCGCCTCCTATCCGGACGGCCGGATGTTTGAGACCATCACGGTCGGCAAGGGGATGATGAGTGGCTACGGCTACAACATTCCGGTCAACGACCGCTGGGCGATCATCGCCTATGTCCGCACGCTGCAGGCTGCCAAAGAGGCGAAATAACACTTTTCTGACTTTATCGAAATGGCCCACCACCACGTCACCTCCGCCGACATCGCGATCAACGGCGATCATCTGGATTCTTCGAAGACCGCGAAGATCAAAAACATCGCCTTGGGCGTGGCCGTTGTCGGCACCGTCGTGAGTTTGTATCTGTTGTTCTTCGCGCCGGAGAAGATCCGCGGGCCGTTCGCCTACTCCTGGCTGTTCGCTTATTACTTTTTCCTGACCCTCTCCATCGGCGGGGTGTTCTGGACGCTGCTTCACAACGTCTCCAACTCCGGTTGGGGCACCTCCGTCCGCCGGACCTTCGAGAATCTGGGCTCCACCTTCCCGTGGGTGTTCCTGTTCGGAATCCCGCTATTCTTCCCGCAGGTGCAGCAGTATCTCTACGAATGGATGAACATCCATCGTGAGGCCCATGGGAACGTGAAGGAGCATCTCCATCACGTGGACCACCTGCTCTATAACAAGTATTGGTTCATGAACCTGCCGTTCTGGTATGGCCGGGCGGCGTTCTATCTGGTCGCCCTGGGCGGTGTGATCTATTTCCTGCGCAAGCTCTCCACCGACCAGGACACCGATCCGAATCCCGGAACCGCCCGCCTTCTGAAGGCCCGCTACCACTCGAACTACCCGCTGATCATCTTCGCCCTCACCATCACCTTCACCGGTTTTGATTTCGCGATGGGCCTGGATTACAAGTGGTTCTCCACGATGTGGGGTGTCTATCTGTTCGCCGGTGCCGCGCTCAACTCGATGGCGGTCATCGTGATCGTCTGCACCTGGTTGAAGAGCATGGGCCACCTCAAGCACGTCACCGGACCCGAGCATTTCCACATCATGGGCAAGCTGATGTTCGCCTTCACGACGTTCTGGGCCTACATCGCCTTCTCCCAGTTTTTCCTGATCTGGTATGCGAACATCACCGAGGAAACCTCCTACTTCCTGATCCGGAACACCGGCAACTGGAACACCGCGATGTATTTCCTCGTCTTCGGTCACTTCGTGGTGCCCTTCGTCGTCCTGCTGCAGGCCTGGCTGAAGAAGAATCCCAAGCTGCTCTCGATCGTCGCGGTTTACACGCTCTGCATGCACGCCCTCGATCACTATCTGATCGTCATCCCCGAGCGCGGCGTGTCGCTTGGCAAAATCAAGCCGGATGTCTTCGGTGACATCCAGGTGTCGATCGCCGGAGCTTTCTGGGGTGACATCCTCGCCTTCGTCACCATCGGCGCCGCCTTCATCTTCATCCTCATCCGCGCCCTCGGCCAGCACTCGCTCTATCCGAACCGCGATCCGCGCATTCTTGAATCCGCGAACGTTTCCAACTGATCCTCTTTTCTGCACATGGACCCAACCCGCGACAATCCGATCATTCGCTTCACCACATTCTGGTGGGGAATCGGCACCTTTTTCATCTTCGCCGTGCTGCTGGCGGTGATCTGGCTTTTCAACCGTTCCGAGCCGACCACGCTGGAGGATGCCGCCGCGAAACCCCGTTATGTCACCAAGGCGAAGGTCGACGCGGCGCAGGCGGCGAATCTTTCCGCCGAAGCGATTGCCGCAGCTTCGCTGAAGGTGGGCAAGGAGCTGGTGGTTTCCAAGCCGGTGGCTGTCGAGAAACCCACCCAAGTGATTCCGGGATCGGAAACCGCCAAGAAGCTCGCCGCCGCTCCTGCGGTGGACACTTCGGCGATGGATGCTGCCGCGGCCGCCGACGGGCCGATCGATCCAGCGGTGATGGCTGCCGGGAAAGTCTCCTACATGCTTTGCGGCGCCTGCCACGGACAGAATGGCGAAGGTGGCCCGGTTGCTCCGCCGCTTGCTGGTTCGGAGTGGGTGAAGGGTCCGGTTTCCAACCTCATCCGCATCCAGCTGCGCGGTCTGGTCGGACCCATCACGGTGGCCGGTAAGGAATACAACATGCCGGGCGGCATGGCGGCCCTCAGCTATCAGACCGACGACCAGATCGCGGCGGTGCTCACTTTCGTCCGCAACAGTTTCGGCAACAAGGCGTCCGCCGTGAAGCCCGAACAGGTCGCCGCGTTGCGCGGTGAAGTGGGTAAGCCCCAGGTCACCGCCGCGGAACTCACCAAGCCTTAATTTCGTTTTCATTTTTTCTCCATCTACCAAGCCGATGTCATCCGCCATCCCAACTTCCACTGAACAGGACGCCTCGCTTCGCGCGGGGATTGACCGCTCGCTGCGTCACCCTGTGATGTTTTTCCTGACCAGCGGAGCCGCCTGGCTTGCGGTCTCGATCGTGCTGGGAATCCTCTCTTCGTGGAAAATCCATAGCCCGGAGGCTTTCATTTTTTCGATCCCGTTCACGGGAATGTCCTTCAAGCCGGGTGATTGCGCGTGGTTGACTTACGGCCGGGTGTTCCCCGCCCACATCAACGCGTTTGTCTATGGCTGGGGGTTTCAGGCCGCGTTTGCCGTGATCATCTGGATGATGGCGCGGCTTTCCCGCAAAGAGTGCACGGCGGCCGGCATCATTTTGACGGCGGGGCACATTTGGAATCTGGGCGTCGCATTGGGAATCGTAGGGATCCTCGCAGGCTCGGGCACCGGGATGCCATGGATGGAGTTTCCCGCTGCCGTCTGGCCGCTGCTCTTGGTGAGTTATTTCGCGATTGTGATCTGGTCGTTCATCCAGTTCCGGGTGCGTCCCGAGGGACATGTTTACATCTCGCAGTGGTATCTGCTGGGTGCGATGGTCTGGTTCCCGTGGATCTTTATCACGGCCAACACGCTTCTCCACTGCCTGCCGGGTCACCCGGTGATGGCTGCGGGAATCAACGCTTGGTATAAGTCCGCATTGATGTTCCTGTTCTTCACTCCGGTGGCGCTGGGTGCGGCTTATTATCTGGCCCCGAAGGTGACCGGGCATGCGGTTTACAGCTACTCGTTGGCGAAACTCGGGTTCTGGTCGCTCGCCATCATCGCTCCATGGGCCGGCATGCAGAAACTGGTCGGCGCGCCGATTCCTTATTTCATGCCCTACCTCGGAGCTGCCGCCACCGTGTTGATTTTCGTGCCGGCGATCGCCGCGGCTTTGAACATCCTGCGGACGACGCTCGCCTCACCGGATGTGGTTGCCTCGAGTCCGTCGTTGCGCTTCACCATCGCGGGAATCAGTGGTCTGGTCCTTCTTGCCGTTTCCGCGGTGTTGCTGAACCTGCCGAACTCAACGCTGCCTCTCACGCAGTTCTCCATGTCCGGTTATGGATTTGAAATCCTCGCGCTTTACGGGTTCTTCAGCTTCGTGATGTTTGGGGCGGTTTACTTCATCGTGCCGCGGGTGACCCGCCGTGAGTGGCTCTCCCGCCGCCTGATCAAGATGCACTTTCTTTTCTCGGTTTATGGAATCGTGACGGTGGCGTTGGTCGCGCTGTTCGGAGGATTGCAGCAGGGGATCGGCCAGGAGGAATGGCAGCAGCCATGGCAGGGGGCCGCGACCCGCGCTTTCCCCTACGCGGTCGCGACCACCATCGCCTGGTGCTTCATCCTGTTTTCCAACATCTTTTTCTTCATCCATCTGACGTTGATGTGGCTGCGCCTCGGACGCCGCAGTTCGCACCCGACCCTGCTGGCTTCCGGACACGGCCATGGCGGCAGTCCGCACGGCGAAGAAGGCGACATCGACAATGCCGGCCCCGGTCACGTGGCCGCACACTAACTCCAGATTTCCAATTTCATGAGCTTACGCACATTCATTCTCGGTC
>JBEDKU010000094.1:0-3106 GCA_041172045.1 Verrucomicrobiota bacterium
TCAGTAATCCATCAATCGATGACGAGAATGGCAATGGCCGGAATCATGGCGTCCATGATTTCCGCGTCGCTCGCCCAGACACCTCGGGATCTGACCGTGGCGGGCGCGATCGCCGCGCTGAAGGCCGATACCAGCGCCAATCCACTTTATAACGAGACCTACAACCTCGGCCCCACCGGCCTGCGCGGATGGATCGACCTCGGCCCAAGAGGTGTTGATGAATACGGCGGCGCGGATGGCACCTTCACTAGCGCGAGCCGCCAGATCCTCGTCACCGTGGCGACAGAGCCGGCAAATTTCGTGCTTGCAGTGGACGACGTCATCCTCGGCGCAATCGCTGCCAGCAGCGGCACGGTTCCGAATTTCTCCAGCGACTGCCGCAAAGCCTTCGGCGCGGCCATTACCGATGCCGAGAAAACCGGTGCCGGCACCCTCCGCGTCAAACGCTGGCGCGCGGGAACCAGCACTGATGTGAACATTCCCATCACCATTCTGGGAAATTACACGGCCACCGCTCCCTACTCCTGTCCGAAGTCCACGGTGATCCTAACAAATGCCCGCAACAAGCTGGTCGGCCAGCTGCTGGCGGACTCGAACTTTTTCAACAATGGCCACCAATTCTCCCGGGCGATCCATGGTTTGGCATTGCTGGCCGGTGTCGCGCCGGGTGACCCAGATTACGCCACAGTGCAGACCCGCTTGCAGACCTATGCCCGCGAGATGGCCGCCGCGGGACCGCAACAGGGCGGACTTCCTATATGGGGTTGGGCCTACTCGGGTCTGTTCCTCGCAGAGTATTATCTCAGCACCAATGACGCCGTCGTCCTGCCTGGAATCGCCGCTTATACCGACAAGCTCATCCAATCCCAAAGCGCGTATGGCACCTTCGGCCATGATCCCGCAAGGACCACCTCCGACAGCACCGGCCGACTCTACAGCACCGGCTACGGTCCCGTAAACTCCGTCGCCATCGTCGCCAACATGGCGATTTTCATGGGCAAGAAGGCCCTGCAAGCCGGCGGCCAGACGATTCACCCGAACATTGACCCGGCGATCCAGCGTGGCTCGGATTTCTTCGCCACGTATGTCAACAAAGGCTCGATCCCGTATGGCGAGCATGAGGCCTACATGGGCAACCATTCATCCAACGGCAAGGATCCAATGTGCGCCGTGTTCTTCGGCCTGCAGCCCGGACGCGCGGTGGAAACGGAGTATTTCACCCGCATGAGCATCGCGGGTTTCAACGCCCGCGAGGATGGTCACACTGGTCAGGGCTTCAGCTACCTCTGGGGCGCCATGGGAGCGAACATGGGCGGTTCCGTGGCCACCGCTGAGTATCTGAAAAACGTCCGTTGGCATCTCGATCTGAGCCGCCGCACTGATGGCTCATTCGCCTATGACGGCCGCGAGGGGTATGGACCGGGATCTACCACCGACGGCACCTATCTGGGAGCGAGCGGTTACTTCGGCCTGGACGCTACCGCCAGCTACATCCTCACCTATTCGCTGCCGCTGCAACGACTCTACATCACCGGTAGGAACGCCAATCCCGCCAACACGCTCGACTCGACGAAAGTCGCCCACGCGGTTTCCGCCGCCACCTTCAAGCTGGGTGTGACCGGACTCACCAATAGCCAGTTGATCACATCGCTGAGCGATTTTGACCCGATCGTGCGCAACTATACCGCCATCGAATTGGGCAAGCGTTCACCAAGTTCCGGTGACCTCACCACCCTGCGCGGCATGGTCACCGGCACCGATGTGAATGGCCGCATGGGAGCGTGCCAAGCGCTGGGATACTTGAAAGACACGGCGTCCCTCCCGCTGCTCAATGACCGCCTCGACAAAACCATCGAGCCAAATTCATGGGTCCGCGCCAAGGCCGCCAATGCGATCCGCGAGTTCCCGCCCGCAACCGCCAGCGTCCACCGCGATTCGCTGCTCAGCAGGTTTGTCGCCAACTCCACCGACCCGAACTTGATCGACTGGGATGATCCGATCCAGATCTCCAACGGTTTCCTGGGCTTCGCGCTTTTCGGAGACGATGTTTATGGATGGCAAGTCAACAACGGCGCGAGCCTAGCGAACTACACGACCAACGCCCCGAAAAACCTGCTCTATCCGGCGATCCAGACCGGACTCAAACAACCCGACTCGAAGGCTCGCCTGGGACCCGCAACGTTCTGTGAGCAGAAACTCCCACTGGTGGATGTGCAGGCGCTCGTTCCGGATTTCTTTGAACTCGTCCGATCCGATGTCCAGGTTGACCGGATGTGGGGAGCTCCTGCCCGCACACGCGGGATCAATGTTCTGAACAAATTCAAAATCACCGAAGGCATCCCGCTGCTGTCCTCTCTGCTGGATGTGCCCGAGGGTTTCGAATGGGATGCCCACAACTACATCATTCCTGCGCTCAATGCGCTGGAGGCCTATGGTGACGCCGCCCGTTGGACGCTTCCCACCCTCAATGGTTATCTCAATACATGGGACCCGCACGACACCACCTACCCTGCGCAATCCTACCCGGACCTTGTCAGCACGATCGCGACCATCGAGAACGCGATCACCGCACCCGCCCAAAACCTCGGCCTGGCCGTGGCCAACTCTCAAGTCGTCACCACCACCGGAGCTAAAGCCATCATCCTAACAGGGACTTCGCCCCGCAGCACCGTGACTTTTACCATCGTCACGGCACCGACCCACGGCACGCTCACCGGCACCGCACCGAATCTGGTCTATACGCCAGACGCATTCTACAGCGGGCCGGATTCCTTCAGCTTTCAAGTGATCGACAGCTTGGGCGCTGTAAATCCTTCCGCTCCGGGCACCGTGAGCATCATCGTCGGCAACGCGGGCAAGGGGCTGATTGGCGAGTATTTCGACAACACGGACTTCACCAACCCAAAGCTCACCCGCACCGATACCGCGGTGAATTTCGACTGGGGCATTGGCTCGCCGGATGCCTTGGTCGGCGGTGACACCTTCAGCGCACGGTGGAGCGGGCTGCTGCTGGTGCCGGAAACCGGAAACTACCGATTCTCCACCCTCAACAGCGACGGCGTCCGTCTCTATGTCAACGGCGTGCTTGTGCTGGATCAATACGCGG
>JBEDKU010000095.1:0-13361 GCA_041172045.1 Verrucomicrobiota bacterium
ACTCCCAGCTCTCCCACTTCTTCGACACCGAGCACGTCCCGGTCCGCCAAGCCGTCTGCGGCCGCGACAAGGAAAAGGTCGCCTCCTTCGCCGAAAAGTGGGGCTACGCCTCCTATGAAACCGACTGGCGCGAGCTCGTCAAACGCGAGGACATCGACGCCATCGACATCTGCACGCCTAACGATTCCCACGCCGAGATCGCCTTGGCCTGTATCGCTAACGGAAAGATGATTCTCTGCGAAAAGCCGCTCGCCCTCAATGGCGAGCAAGGCGAGAAGATGGTCGAAGCCGTCGAAAAATCCGGCCTGCCCAACCTCGTTTGGTATAACTACCGCTTCCTCCCCGCCGTCACGCTCGCGAAAAACATCGTCGATGCCGGCGAACTCGGCCGCGTCTTCCACTATCGCGCGAATTTCCTCCAGGACTGGACGATCTCCGAAGAACTCCCGCAAGGCGGCGCCGGACTCTGGCGTCTCGACGCCGCGGCCGCCGGCTCCGGCGTCACCGGTGATTTGTTAGCCCACTGCATCGACACCGCCCGCTGGATCAACGGCGACATCGTTTCCGTTAGCGCGATGACCGAGACCTTCATCAAGGAGCGCGTCCACACCGCCACCGGCGAAAAGCAGGCCGTCACCATCGACGACGCCTGCGCCTTCCTCGCCCGTTTCGAAAACGGCTCGCTCGCCATTTTCGAGTCCACCCGCTACGCCCGCGGCCACAAGGCGCTTTACACGTTCGAGATCAACGGCGAGAAAAAATCCCTGGCCTGGGACCTCCACGATCTCAACTACCTCTCCTACTTCGACCACGGCGTCCCCGGCGACCGCCGCGGCTGGACGAACATCCACGCCACCGACGGCGACCATCCGTATTCCGGAAACTGGTGGGTCCCCGGCCTCTGCCTCGGTTACGAACACTCGTTCACCCACGAACTCGCCGAGTTCTTCAAGTCCCTCGACGACCCAAGCGCCGAGAAACGCTACCCGGACTTCCGCCACGCCCTCGGCACCCAATACGTCTGCGACGCCGTGTTGGAATCGGCCAGGACCAAGCAGTGGGTGGATGTGAAAAAATAAGGAGTCGCGACATTCCTGTCGCAACGAGAGGCCCGGCAAGTGGCGACAGGAATGTCGCCACTCCTTATTTACAGCCACCGGCTATTCGGTTTTCAGCGAAGACATATCAATCACGAAGCGGTATTTCACATCGCTCTTCAGCATGCGCTCGTAGGCGTCGTTGATCTGGTCCATGCGGATCATCTCGATGTCCGAGGTGATGTTGTGCTCGCCGCAGAAATCCAGCATTTCCTGCGTCTCCGCAAGGCCGCCGATGAGAGAACCTGAGAGGCTCTTACGTCCCATGATCAGGGCGAATGACGCCACCGGCAGCGGTTTGTCCGGCGCGCCGACGAGGGTGATGTTGCCACCGACTTTGAGCATGTCGAGATAGGCGTTGATGTCGTGCTCGGCGGAAACGCAGTCGAGGATGAAGTCGAAGGTGCCCGCGTGTTTCGCCATTTCATCGGGATTGCTCGATATGACGACTTCCTGCGCGCCTAGGCGGAGCGCGTCCTCAACCTTGTTAGCCGAGGTGGTGAAAACGACCACATGCGCGCCAAACGCCCGGGCGAATTTCACCCCCATGTGACCGAGTCCTCCAAGGCCGACGATGCCGACCTTCTGGCCCGGTCCGACCTTCCAGTGACGCATCGGCGAGTAGGTCGTGATGCCCGCGCAGAGCAGCGGCGCAACGGCTGCCAGATCGAGATTCGGTGGAACGCTCAGAACAAAATGCTCGTCCACCACGATGCCCTCGGAGTAGCCGCCATAAGTCGGCAGATTGAGGTGTTTGTCCATCGAACCGTAGGTCATGACCATGGACGGCGAGAATTGCTCCAGGTCCTGTTGGCAATGTGGGCACGATAGATCCGCGTCCACCAGACAACCGACGCCGGCAATGTCGCCCACCTTGAACCGGGTGACCGCCGGGCCGACTTGAGTCACGCGACCGACGATTTCATGGCCGGGCACGGCGGGGTATTGGGTGAAACCCCACTCGTTGCGGGCGAAGTGGAGGTCGGAGTGGCAGACGCCGCAGAAGAGGATTTCTATCCGGATATCGCGATCGGTGGTTTCACGACGCGGGATGGTGGCGGAGGCCAGCGGCGAGGTCGCGCTGGTGGCGGAGTAGGCTTTGGTAGGATTCATGGTCTGTCGATTTGGTTTCGGGCGGAAGACTGTTGATCGTTCACGTGTTCCATCCCGTCAACGGCATTTCCGTCGGGATGTTCCAGAATGGCGATGCGGGTCATGCCGGTGGTCGGCGCGGCCCCGTGCAAGACGATCAGATGCCCCACCGCGCTTTCAAGCAATTCCACTTCGGTTGGAGCAAGATCGTGAAAGACAGCACCTTGGCTTCTGAGTTAAAGAACGTGCAAAGATAATTTTCCTCGTGCCACCATTCGCGAGAATCACGACTCAGATTCCCATTAAAACCGTCACCCTCCACGTCAACGGCCAGCCGCGCACCGCGGAAGTGACCGACGACACGCCCCTGCTCTGGGTGCTGCGCGATCACCTTGATCTCGTCGGCACGAAATTCGGCTGCGGCATGGGCCTTTGCGGGGCCTGCACCGTCCACGTCGATGGCAAGGCCGTCCGCTCGTGCAGCCTGCCGGTTTCGGCGGTCGGGGAGCAAAAGGTCACTACCATCGAAGGCCTCGCTACCGAGGGCAAACTCACCACCGTGCAGCAAGCGTGGTGCGATCTCGACGTGGCACAGTGCGGCTATTGCCAAGCGGGACAAATCATGTGCGCCACCGCGTTGCTCGCGGAAAAATCAAAGCCGACCGACGACGACATCGACGCCGCCATGTCGGGCAATCTCTGCCGCTGTGCCACTTACAAGCGCATCCGCCAAGCCATCCACACCGCAGCCGTCCAATGAACACCAACCGGGACCGCAGGAATTTATTCCGTATCAGCGCCCTTGCCGGCGGTGGCTTTTTGCTAGGCTCGTGGAACACGGACGCCGCCGAGGTGGCCGCCGCGTTTTCGCCGAACGCCTTCATCCGCATCACGCCGGAAGGCGCGGTGACGATTCTATCAAAAATCCCCGAGATTGGCCAAGGAGTGAAAACCTCGCTGCCGATGATCGTCGCCGAGGAACTCGACGTGCCTTGGGAAAAGGTAACTGTGGATCAGGCGCCGGTGAAACAATCGGCGTTCGGCAACCAGACGGCCGGCGGCAGCATGTCCACGCCGTCGAACTACGACCGGCTCCGTCGCATGGGTGCGACCGCCCGCACGATGCTGGTCGAGGCCGCGTCTCACGAATGGAAAGTCCCCGCGGGCGAATGCGAAACCAATGCGGGAGAGGTCGTCCACAAACCCACCGGCAGGAAACTTTCCTACGGCGCGCTGGCCACCGCGGCCTCCAAGCTGACGGTGCCGGATGAAAAGGCGGTGACGCTGAAAAAAGTCGAAGATTTCAAACTGCTCGGAAAACGCATCCCGGGCGTGGACAACCCGAAGATCGTCACGGGGAAACCCCTATTCGGGATCGATCAAAAACAACCGGGCATGAAATACGCCGCCTACGTGCGTTGTCCGGTATTCGCGGGCAAGGTCAAGGAGGCGGATCTCGATTCAATTAGAAAACTGCCGGGGGTGGTCGACGCATTCGTGATCGACGGCACCGGCGACCATTACGGATTGCTGCCAGGCGTGGCGATCATCGCCAACGACACCTGGAGCACCTTCAAAGCGAAAGCCCAACTCAAGGTCAGTTGGGACGCCGGGGCAAAAGAAAGTTTCACCGCCCACGCCGTCAAGGCGACCGAAGTGATACCGGGCAACGGATCCGTTGTCCGCAAGACCGGCAAGCCGGAGTTCTCCGACGACGGCAAAACCGTCGAAGCAATCTATCATTATCCACACCTCGCGCACGCCACCCTGGAGCCGCAGAACTGCACCGCGGTGGTCAGAGACGGAACGCTGGAAATGTGGGCGCCGACCCAGAATCCAGGCTCGGGAATCGATGCGATTTCAAAAGCGCTGAAAATCCCCAAGGAAAAGATCACCGTCCACATGACCCGCATCGGCGGTGGCTTCGGGCGACGTTTGATGGGCGATTTCATGGTCGAGTGCGCGGTCATCGCGCAGAAACTGGATGGCACGCCGGTGAAACTGAAGTGGACACGGGAACAGGATCTCGGTCACGACTACTACCGGGCAGGCGGCTGGCACCGGTTTCGCGGGCGGGTCGATGATGGAGGCAAGCTCGTCACGTGGGCGGATCACTTTGTCACCTTCGGCCTGAACAACGACCAGCGCACGGGCAACGGCGCGGATCTCAATGTCGACGAATTCCCCAGCCGCTTCGTGCCGAACTTACTGCTAGAACGCACGATCCTTCCCAGCAACACGCCGCTCGGCTGGTGGCGGAGAAAGCCGGCTGGGGCGAGAAGCTGGAGCCTGGCCGCGGCCGCGGGATCGCCTTCCATTTCAGCCACCTCGGCTACGTCGCGGTGGTCGCCGATGTGACGGTTGGCAAGGACGGCAAGCTCAAGGTCAACAAGCTCAGCGCCGGCGTCGATGTCGGCCCGATCATGAATTTGAGCGGCGCGGAGAACCAAGTCGAGGGCTCGATGCTCGACGGACTCAGCGCGGCGTGGTTCCAGGAAATCACCGTCGAGGATGGCGCGGTGAAGCAGACGAACTACCACGACTATCCGCTACTCACGATGAAGGACGCACCTCAGGTCGAGATGCATGTCGCGAAGTCGGATTTCCCACGGACCGGTCTGGGCGAACCCGCCCTGCCGCCGACCGCACCCGCGATTTGCAACGCGATCTTCGCCGCCACCGGCAAGCGCGTCCGCAACCTTCCACTCGCGAAACAAGACCTCAGCTGGACCTGACATGAGCGACTGGCCATTCCTCTTCGACTTCGCCCGCACCCTCCGCGGCGGGCGGCTTGCGCTCGCGACTTTGGTCGCGCGGGAGGGATCCAGCTACCGCCAGCCCGGCGCGCGGATGTTGATCGCCGAGGACCTTTCCTTCTGCGGCTCGCTCAGCGGCGGCTGTCTTGAGGAAGGCATCGCCAACACTGCTAGAAAGGTCTTCGCGGAAGGAAAACCCCAGCGATTGGTGAACGACACCCGTCCGCATTTCGGCTGCCCCGGGAAGCTGCACGTGCAGGTGGAGGAAATTCAAATTGCTCTAATTGATCGGATCGAATCCGAACTGCGGGCACGGCGGTCGGTGCTTTTGACAAGGGATGCGAACGGCACCCGCTTCACTCACGGTGAAATGGGAAAACTGCTGGAAAAGGTTTGTCCCCCACCCCGGCTGGTTGCGGTCGGCTGGACGACAGACATGGACCCCGTGCTCGGTTTCGCCGCGAAACTGGGCTGGGAACTCCACCGTGTCCTGCGCGATCCACGGATGATCGGCGAGACGCCACGCGTGGCGGGTGAAAGCATTCGGGCGTTGGCGGCGGTGGAAATGACCCGCGAGTTCAAGCCCGACTCTACGACAGCGGTGCTGGTGATGACGCATCACCTCGCCACCGACTTCGGATTTCTCCGGCAAATCCTGCCGGCGGGCTATGGCTACGTTGGATTGTTAGGATCGAAGCGGCGGCGGGAAATCTTGCTTGCGGAATTGGGCGAACTCGGTCCGCGGGAAGATCCCGCGGTCACCGACCGTCTTCACGCGCCGGTCGGACTCGACCTCGACGGTCATCATCCGGCGACCATCGCGCTGGCCATCGTCGCGGAAATCCAAGCGGTGCTGGCTGGCGCGGGCGCGGGTTTCCTGCGCGACAAAATTGGCACGATCCACCCGCAAGCGCTGTCGATCGGATGAGAATTGGCGCAATCGTGCTGGCAGCGGGCAAAGCGAGCCGCTTCGGTTCGCCTAAGCAGCTGCTGGAAATCAACAGCGAGTCCTTGATCGACCGCGCCTGCCGGACCGCCTTGGAAGCGGGATGCTCGCCAGTGCTGCGACTGCTAGGGGCACACGCTGAGACTATCCTGGAGCGCCCCTGCCCCGCTGGGGTCGAGACGTTCGTTCATGCCAGCTGGGAAGAAGGGATGGGCTCTTCACTGGCAGCAGGAGTGTCGCGACTGTTGGAACTTTGCCCGGAACTGGATGCGGTGTTCGTGTTGCTGGCGGACCAGCCAATGGTCACCTCCCCGTTGTTAAAAACAATGAAGTCAAAGCTGCAGACGGCCTCGGTGGTTTGGTGCCATGGACCGCCGGCGTTATTCGCCCGGAAGCACTTCGAAGAGCTGCAAGCCTTGCAAGGCGACCGCGGCGCGAAAGCCGTGGCAACGAATCACCAAGCGGCCTTTGTTCCGTTTTCTGACGCAAGTTGGGACATCCACTCGCCTGACGCGTGCGAGAGTTTTCTGGCAGAAAAACTCAACTGAGAGTCCATGGTCGGGGGCGGGCCATTTGCTCTCGTGGACCATCAAAAAAAGAGAGCTTTTTCCTCATCCACGCAGGCGGCCGCGTAGAGATACATCGATGCGGACCACGTCTGCCAATCCTCGCCGGCGGGTTCGCCATCGCGGGCAAAAAACCACTCGTTGAAACCGAAACCGCCTCGATCCACACGGGACTTCCGTATCAGCTCGGTGAGTGCTCCGAGCCTGACTTCCGCCAGTCGTTGCTCACCGGCGGCAACGAGCGCGGCAACGTAGAACCCGCAGACAAAAGGCCACACGCCGCCGTTGTGATAGCGGCCCGGCATATTATAGATCTCGTAGCGCGCATGCCAGTCGGGATCCGACGGTTGGATAGAAGGGAAAAGACAGGGCGGCAGATCCAGAGCCAGTTCCCCGCCCAGGCGCATTTCCGCGCAGCGGGCTTCCATCCACGCGATCATCTTGCGGGCTCGTTCCGGATCGGCCAAGCCGGTGAGAATGGCGAGGCAGTTTCCCAACACATCGCAGCGCTTGTCCCGGAGCACCTTGTAGAACCAGATCGCGAAAACAGGTTGTCCCGGGGTAACGAAGCCATTGCCGTCCGTCCGGTTCGCGGCGACTTTCAGCGCTTCCGCCCGATCCTCGAGCCCCAGAAGCCGCTGATAGCCGTGGACAAGGGAATTCACATACAATCCATAGCCGAGGACCCACTGCTCGTCGCGCCAATCACTGGTCGGCAGTTGCCCCACCAGTTCACGGTCCTCGGTCGTCTGATAGTCCATCCACCGCAGCGCCTTCACTTCTGCCTCGTTGAGAAAAGCCGGATCACCTTTGAAACGGCGGAGCATCGCGAGCACGAGCAGGAAAAGCGGTGTCGTATCGCTGGCCCCGCGGTCGCCCGCATCATGAACCAGCGACGGGATTTGTCCGTGCCGGCTCTGGTTCCGCACCAGCGTTTCCATGACCCTTTCCAGCGAATGAATGAGATCGCCATTTCCGGAGACCAGGATGCCCAAAGCAGAAATTAGAAGATCCCGCGTGTAGGGCTCGGGATACCCCCACCCCGCCGTGCGAGGCAGTCCCTCGAACGGTCCCACGCGGTTGTGCAGAAGCACTTCCAGCGCGGCCTTCCGGGCATCTTCGATGAGAGCGTTCATATCATGATTTCCCTTCCCCAAGGATTTCCATCAGCCGTCGTGCCACCCGGCGGTAGTCGAATCGCTCCACCACGCGCCGCCTTCCCGCCTCGCCCATCCTTTGGCGGAGGGCTCCGTCGTTGAGCAGGAGTTTCAAGTACGCTGCGATGTCCTCGGAACTGGCGCGGTAATCCGCAACCCGTGGTTTCTCGAAAACGACCTGATGCCCCTGCTCGAAGCCGGATTCCGGGCCTAACACCGCTCCATTGATGAAAATCTTCCGGGCAACACCTGCGAGAAACGCGGTTTCCCCGTGAACCAATGTATCCAGCATGGCCATCGCGTTGATTCCAATCACGGGTTTGCCGCAAGCCCCAGCCTCCACCTGAGGCATCCCGAATCCCTCCAACCGGGAAGGTCCCGCATAAACATCACAGGAAGCGATCAGGTATGGCATGAGATTCCGGGAAACCAGGTTGGTTTGAAAACTCACCCGCTCCAGAATCCCAAGCGACCTCGCCAATTCGACATCCAGTCCGTTTTGCACGTTCGTCCGTTCTTGAGGCCACACCTTGCAGACATAGCGCCACGGAGGCACGGCATCCCCCAAGGTGGCCAGAGCCTCCATCACCTCACGCCCGCCCTTGGATGCGGCGTCGCCACCCACCGTGAGGATCAGTAGTTCTCCGGGGGGGATTCCAAGCGACTCCTTCACCGCAGTAATCTTCGGATCATCCGCTTCCCGCGGGATGAAGTTGTCCGTGTCACACCCGACAGGCAGCGTCACCGTCCGGTCTCCCCGGATGCCGTCACGGACAAAGGTCTCCCGGACCCAATCCGAGGTCACGAGCATCAGCGGCATCTCGTTCAGAACCTCCCGATAGTTGGCGACATAACCGTCTGCCAGCAGCCAAGGCACGGCACGGATCCCGAAGCGCCGGGGATGCAGGACGATGTCCGGCACATCCCCCCAGAAACCGACGCCCACCACGACATCTGGCTGGAACGAACGATAATACCACTCCTTTTCCAAATCCGACTGGAGATGGGCGGCACGGGCGTCCACACCGATTTCGAGGAGACCTTTGTACAAAAGATCCCCCTGGGTTGCCAATCCACCAGGTGCTGGCGGATAGTGATAGAGGACCAGTATTTTCATGACTCTTCAGCATTGGGGCGAATCAACCGGAGCAG
Source organism: Verrucomicrobiota bacterium (assembly GCA_041172045.1). Classification (GTDB taxonomy): domain Bacteria; phylum Verrucomicrobiota; class Verrucomicrobiia; order Verrucomicrobiales; family Akkermansiaceae; genus Luteolibacter. Next base: position 8,767 of record JBEDKU010000095.1, read on the forward strand.
GTTCTCGACACCTGGTCGCTATAGCAATGGAAGGCCTCCGTATGCGTGACCGCGCGGGCCTCCCAACTGTCGGCACCGAATCCATAGACCTCCGTGATGATGTCATGTTTCCGTGACCAGATCTTATCCGGGAGAAACAAATGGAGCGGAGCGTCCTTCCGCGGACGCGGTGGATAGACTCCCCCGCCGTCCTCGTAAGCGAATTGCAACATCTCTCCGGCGTGAAGACTGCCGCTCCGCCAAAGATCCCGTACCGCCCGCGAAACCTCTTCATGCCGCCGGTGCCGGGTGTACTCCCCCTTCGGCGCATGTGTCAGCAGGATGTCGAAATCCCGCCGCGGAAGCAGCGAAAGGATGGTCTCCTTGATCAACGCGGCGGATAAAGGCGATTGATCCGGGCCATCGTCCAGATCACCCATCGCCCCCTCCGCATTGAGGAGCTCCAGGACCCGGGCGAATTTCGGCGCACGGTCCGGATCGTGGCCGCGGCACAGGCTTACAATGAACGGCGACCACTCGGGATGACTCAGCAGAAGACCACCGGCCCAGAGGGTTTCATCATCCGGATGAGCCACGATGACCGCGACACGGCAGGCGACGCGACTTTCCAGGTCCGCTTCCGCCGGAACATGCGGGCGGCCATAGTCGATTCCCTTCCGATCTGGCAGAACTTCGGAGCCTTCCGAATGTTCCCTGCGAGTTGAGTCCGCCCTCATGACGCCAATCTGGCAAGAAGTTGATCCAGGGACACGCTGACCACCGCCGTTGCCTTGTCGCTCATGGCATATGGAAGAATCAGCTTGTTGTCGTGCACCAGCGATCCGCAGCTATAGACCACGTTGGGAACGTATCCCTCGCGCTCGTTGCCCTCGGCTGATAGCAGCGGTTCCCGCAGCCTGCCGATCAATTTCGTGGGATCCTGCAGGTCGAGAAGGGCCGCGCCGATGCAGTATTTGCGCATCGGCCCGACGCCGTGGGTGATGACCAGCCAGCCAGCCTCGGTCTCGATGGGCGATCCACAATTGCCGACTTTCACCGATTCCCACGCCTCCGCCGGACGCATCAGGATTTGCGCATCATTCCAAAAATGCGGATTATCCGAGAACATGATGAAGAGATTCTCATCATCCTGCCGCGAGAGCATGGCGTAACGGCCGTCGATTCTGCGGGGAAATAGAGCCATCCCCTTGTTCTGCACCGCGCTGCCATTGAGTGTCAGTACCCGGAAATGCAAAAAGTCCTGGGTTTCGATGAACTGAGGGAGAATGGCGCGCCCGCTATAGGCAGTGTAGGTGGCATAATACATGACCGAACCATCATCCTCGGTGAAGCGAACGAAGCGCGCGTCCTCGATGCCATTGCTCTCATTGGCGGAAACCGGGAAAATGATCCGCTCGCTTACGCCCAGTTTTGGCGGGAAGCGAATTTCATAATTCGAGTCGGCCAGCCATTGAATGCATTCGAGCGTGCGCTGGAGATCCACCGTGAGCGGCTGGTTTTCATGGCGAACCGTGCCCACACTCTTGTTCAGATCGCTGCGGGTGAACTCGTTTGCGAGGGGTTCAATCACCGCGTTGGCATAATCATTGTAGAATCCCATCTCATGGAATTTGTGAATGAAGCTCTTCTTCCGATAGGTTGGGTTCGGTAGAATTTCAGCCAGAGTCACGAAGCGCGAGATGGGATCCAGAGAAAGGTGGCCATCCGGCGAGATCACTCCGGAGCGGAATTCGATCGACGAGATATGCCCCTCGCCGGTGGCCCTCAAGCTCATGATGAACCTCAGCCCGCCTGCAGGCACATCGCTTTGATCCGGATGCGGCACCATGGAGGGATTAAACAAAGCCGCGGACTCCAGAGAATACTCGCCCGAAAAAAACGCACCGATCAGCAACTGCCGCTCACGGGATAGCTTCCGCTGGGTGAAGACATGGGGCTGCACCTTGAGATAGTGCTCCCACAGCAGCGATTCGATGTCATAGTGTCTGGAGTCGAACTCCTGATGAACGTCGTGAAGTTTGCGGACCACCTCTTCCTCGGTCAAGGCCAGCGCCCGGCCCAGGATCGCGGTGATGCGCGGCAAACTCGACGGGATGAACGGACGGATGAGCACCCGAGTGCTTTCCGGCAACAGCATGATATCATGACGACAAAGTTGGATGGCATTCATACGGCGATGTGGGAGGGTTGGAGGATGGTCTTTTCGGCATGTTTCATTTCTGCCAGTGACAAGTGAAAGGCGAGGGATGACTCCGCTCCCTGATTGGCATTGACCCGGTCGGGATGCAGCCCGTCGCCACAGCCGCCGGTCGAGGTATCGTAGAGTGGCAGGCCAAGATCATTGCGACCGAGAAACCACTCGAAGGCCCGCCTGGCCTCTCCCGTCCAGTACGAATCCCGCGTGACGCGGCAGGCCTCCAAACAAGCGGCGATCATCGCATGACATTCCACCGGCTGCTGGTCAAACTCGGCGCGCACCCCGGACTTCTGGTGGAATCCATTGCTTCCGATCGGACGGAAATGACCGGCCCGCGATCTCTGCCTCGAGACCAGCCATTGCAGCGACTTGAGCCCGATTTCCAAGGCGTCACGATGGGGCATCCACCTTCCGCTGAGAATCAGCGCCTGGCAAAGGCGTGCATTGTCATAGGTCGCCGTGATTTCAAACCAAGGCCAGTCTTCCGTCGCATATCCCTGCCAGAGCCGGACGAGCTTGCCGGTCAAAGCGACACACGCGGCATTCACCCTCAGGTCCGCGTGGGAACCGCGCAGGATTTCGTGAATTCCCAGCAGCGAAAACGCCCACGCCCGCGGCGATTGGAATGACTCCACCGCGGGCAATCCCCGGTCGAACAGCTTGCGGCACAACTGCCGGTGCCCGTCGTTGGGTGAACGCCCCGCCCCGACACCGAGAGCCCACAGCGCACGGCCGTGGCTCATGAAATTCCGGAAGCGGCCGGTCTGCTGATTCAACGCCGCCGAGAGAAAAGCCAGGTAGTTCGTTGCCAGCGGGGCGAGCTCGCCGGGATCTGCCAGAAAATTACACAAAATGAACGCCCTGGCGTTGTCATCCGTGCAATAGCCCTCGTCGTAGTTAGGCACGTTGAAGGTGGCGTGCTGGAAGATCCCCGTTCCATCACTCATCCGCACGATGTGGTCGAGTCGCTGCGGCGGCAGGTCATATGGCCGGCGGCCGAGCGGCGATCCTCCGACGACCGAACCGGAAGCCGCCTCGCGATCCGCGCGCGCGTGTTCGAACGACTCCAGATAACGCGCCGCCACCGCGGGCCAGATCATTTCCCGTCCGATTTGCCAAGCGTTTGTCCGGGTGCGTGCCAACCGGGCCGGATCTCCGAGGAACGCGCACACGCCATCCGCAATGGCCTGCGAATCACGAAATGGCACCAAAATGCCGCGCCCGCCGGCGAGCAACTCCTGGGCGTGCCAGTAAGGCGTGGACACCACCGCCTTGCCCGCCCCGAAAACATACGCCAGCGTGCCGGACGTGATCTGCGCTTCATTGAGATACGGCGTCACATAGATGTCGGTCGCACAGATGAATTCCTTCAAATCATCGGATGACATGAAGCGGTTGTGGAAAATCACATGTTCCTTGACGCCAAGTTCCTCGGCCAGGCGCTCCAGTCCCTGCCGGTAGCTCTCACCTTCGCGGGCAAGAAGGTGGGGATGGGTCGCCCCCACCACCAGATAGACAAGATCCGGATCCCGCCGCACGATTTCAGGCAACGCCGCGATAGCATGCTCAATCCCCTTGCCCGGCCCCAGCAATCCGAACGTCAGCAGCACCGTGCGCCCTTCCACGCCAAAGCGCGCCTTATGCGGCCCCGAATCGCCGAACGGAATATCGCGAATGCCGTGCGGGATCACATCCACCTTCGCGTCGGGCGCGTCATAAACCTCGCGCAGGATCTCCGCGCCCTTGCGCGCCATCACCACCAACCGGTCGCTGCGCCGCACCAACTCCTCCATCACCTTGCGCTGCGTGGAATCCGGGGCTAGCAGCACCGTGTGCAGCGTGGTCACCACCGGCATCCGCACCTCCTTGAGCAGGGCCAGGATGTGGCTGCCCGCCGGCCCGCCGTAAATGCCGAATTCATGCTGCAAGCAAAGCACGTCCGCCTGATCCGAGTTTATAAACTCCGCGGCCCGCCGATAGGAATTCAGATCGTTTTGATGAATTTCAACACTGACCCGCGGCGGGTAAGCATACCCTTCCAACCGGTCGTTCACGGCAGCGGCAAAACACCGGGCCGAGGGGGCGACCTTGCCCACCGCCTCGCAAAGATCGGACGTGAAAGTGGCGATTCCACAGTGTCTCGGCACATGGCCACCCACGAAAGCCACCCGGTGTGGAGACCTCATTGGATCCAGGATGATTTTTCGACGAGAAATCACCCTAGGATCCTATACAGACTCCGCTGCGGAGCGCAATGGAAGTTTTCAAGACCGTCGCACAACGGCAAACACTAAAGAATTCATAATCAATCAACCCATCCAGTCGCGGATCATCCACATCCGGTTCTGGGTTTCGATCGATTGGATGACGGCTTTGAGCGGCGGCTCAATCCGTTAGA
>JBEDKU010000096.1:0-14802 GCA_041172045.1 Verrucomicrobiota bacterium
AAATTTCGCCGGCATGGGACTGTAAGAGTGTTTCGCAAATGCCGGCGGTGATGCCGAGGTTGCCGTCGATTTGAAAGGGCGGGTGTGAGGTGAAAAGGTTGGGCAGGGTGTTGAAAGTGAGAAGGCCGCGGATCATGTCACCGGCCTTGCCGCCATCGCCGAGACGTGCCCACAAGGCGGTGCGCCATGCCCAGGTCCAGGAACGGCGGGAGTCGCCGGAAGTGCCGCGCGCTTCAAGGGAAACAGTGGCGGCCTTTGCTAGATCGGGGGTGCCGGTCAGGCTGATCTGGCGACCGGGATGGACCGCGAAAAGATGCGATGTATGGCGATGACCCGACTTTTCCAGCTCCGGGCGCTCGGTCGTCCACTCCATGATCTGTCCCCACGATCCGATCTTCGGCCCTAGCAGTTTCTCGCGGGCAGCGGCGGTTTTTTCAATGAGAGCGTCGTTTTTACCGAGCGCCTTGGATGCGTCTAGCAGGTTGGTGAACAGGTCCCAGACGATCTGTTGATCGTGCGCCACACCGTCCTCGCGTGGGCCGTGCTCGGGTGACCAGCCTTTCGGCACGACGAGCTTGCCGTCTTTTTCGACGAGATGATCGAGCCAGAATTCAGAAACGTCACACAGGACCGGCCAGGCGGTTTCCGCTAGATAGGTCTTGTCGCCGGTGAACGCGTAGTGATCCCAGAAATGCTGCGCGAGCCAGGCGGAAGAGGGAAGATTCCACTGCCAGCCGTTTCCGCCGAAAATGTTTACGGAGGTTCGCATCGTCCAGCCGGGGGTCTTTTCACCAAACGCCTTCAAAGTGGCCGCGCGACTGCCGGGAATCATCGCCACCGTCCAATCGACCAGCGGCCGCACGCATTCGGTGAGGTTGGCTGGCTCGGCAAGCCAGTAGTTCATCTGGAGGTTGATGTTGGTGTGATAGTCGGAATACCAGGCGGGTTTGTTGCGGTCGTTCCAGAGGCCCTGCAGGTTGGCCGGCAGAAATCCGCGGGAGCTTGAGATCAGAAGGTAGCGGCCGTATTGGAACATCAACGCCTCCAAGTGTGGATCGGTTCCGCCTTTTTTGTAGGCGTTCAAGCGGTCCTCGACCGACTTATCAATTGGCGGCGGACCTAGATCGAGATCGACACGGCCCATCAGGGATTGGAAATCCGCAATGTGGGCCGATTTGAGGATCTGGTAAATTTTGCCCGAAACGGCGGCGGCTTGTTTGCCAATCGTCTCGGCCGGATCGATGCCCGAGCGGAAGTTTTTCGCCGGATCAAGCGCGTAATCGGTGGCGGCGGCCAGCACGAGGGTTGCGGAATTCCCCGACCAGGAAACTTCGTTGCCGGAAGCCGTCACTTTGCCGCCTTCACAAGACACATCCACGCGCGCGGCGTAGCGCAGGCCGTTGGTTAAGGCGCCGGAGAACGCGCTAGTGGTGCCGAGGGTGGTGGTGGCTTCGCCGTGGCCTCCGGTGAGTTTCAGCTTCCCAGCGACTCTTCCCGGTTGGTCGGAGGTGATGTGGACGACGATGACCTGGTCCGGATGACTGGCGAAAACTTCGCGCGTGAAGGTGGTTCCCGCCTGTTTCCAGGTGGTGCGGTGGACGGCATCCGTCAAGTTCAGGGTTCTTGAGAATCCCTCGGGAGTGGACCCTTCCGGCAAGGAGCCGTTTTGCATTTCGAGATACAGATCGCCGAAATTCTGATAGCATCCGAATTCGTTGACGTCGTAACCGCCGGACGGGTTCGGGCCGCCGGTCCAGAGGCTGCTGTCGTTGAACTGGATCCGTTCCCGCAGCGGGCTGCCGAAGACCATGGCACCGATGCGGCCGTTGCCCACCGGTTGCGCCCGGCTTTCCCAATTAGAAGCGAGCGAAGGGTCCGAGGCGCCGAATTCCTTAGCGGAACTTACTTCCTTGCCACCGGATGGCAGGCGGTCGAAACGGATCTCCAGGGGTTGTCCCGCGAAGAGAGGACAAGCGAGCAGTGTGAAAACAAAAGAATGACGCATGGCCGGATGGAATCGTGTTCAATGACAAACACGAATACCACCCGGACCGGGCGGTTTTTTCAATTCCGGCGGAATCAGGCGGGCTTGTTAGCGCCAGCGTTGCGGATTTGTTCGAAGGTGCCTTCGATGAGTTGTTTGCCTTGCTCGCCGATGTTATGATAGATGGTGGTCATCGTCTGGATGGTGCTCGCGGCCGGGCCGGCGAAAGTGAACTCGCAGTTGGTGACCTCGCACTGGTTCAGGGCGAACGGGCCGTAACCGAGGACGACGAAGCGGCAGTTGGTGAAATGGCAGGATTCGTATTCGTGGAAATCGAGGACCACTTCTTCGTTGGTAAAGGTATTCTTGCTGATTTTCATGGATGATTCTGAGTTCTTTTTTGGGTTGGGAGATTCCGCAAGATTCGGGAAACCCGCGGGCGGGCATTCAAGACGGTGCGATGCACTTGTGCAACACTTTGATAGACCGGGTTCAGGGAACACGGCTGTCCAGCTGGAAGATCTGGCCGGAAGTGTCGGGAAGGTGATCGTGAAGAAACCGGATGAATTTCGCCACTGCCTGCGGGGTATTGAAACGTCCGAGGACGTGGTCCGCTAAAACTTCGTTTTTTCGCCGTGCGGACACCGCCTGGGTCATCCGTGTTTCGAGAAATCCGGGTAGAACGGCGTTCACCCGGACTCCGTGGGAACCCTGCTGGTGGGCAAGCGACGCCGTCAGACCCAATAACGCGGCTTTTGCCGCCGCATAGGCCGCCTGCCCCGACGGCGGGTGAATCGCTGAATAGCTTGATATGAAGACAATATGACCCTTTCCGCGAGAAATCATGCCCGGCAGTATCGCTGCCGCGGCATCCGCCGCACCTTGATAATTGACGGCGAAAACACCATCCCAGTCCGCCTCACCCATCCGAATGATTGGACCGTCACGAGTCACTCCGGCTGCATAAACGAGTAGATCCACGGGACGAGCGTGAAACCACGACCGGATCGCATTTGAATTCGATAGATCCAGGGTCGTTCGATCCGGCGCGGCAATCTCCCAATCCGATGAGTCAAAGGCATCGACAAGAGCCTTTCCCAATCCTCCGCCGCCGCCTGTGATGACCCCGTAATTCACGCCGCAGGATCTTGAAATGATTCCTTTGGTTCCGGCAAGCGCGACAATAGGCATAAGGTCGGGAAGAGCTTGGGAATAACCTCCGAACGGTTGGGCGAAACCCGGATGGCTTTTCCAAATCACGGGTTCATTCCGAAATCATGCAGTCTCATGCGCAACTTGTTCTTCCCGTGGAACGCCTTTCATCCCGCTGGGGAACAGTCCAAATCCCGGCTTATTCACACTATGAAGAAGAAGATCTTATAGGGTCAAAAATGAAGAAATCATCAGAGCTAAGGGGGAATTTTCACTGACAAGTCATGAGCTGTAACCTTGTGGTGAGACCTTTCGAGACTGAACCATAAAAAGCCTGCCAGGGGTGCTGGCAGGCTTTTCAATGGGTCCGGGAACACCGGGTCCGGCAGAAGGACGAACTGCCTTACAGCAGCATCAGGGCGGGTTGCTCGATGAGTTTTTTGACTTCCGAAAGAAACTGGGCTGCGACAGCACCATCGACCACCCGATGATCGCAGGACAGTCCGAGGTTCATGCGAAGTCCGGGGACGATCTGGCCGTTTTTGACGACGGGTTTTTCAATCGCAGCACCGACGGAGAGAATCGCGGCTTGCGGTGGATTGACGATCGCGTCGAAGGATTCGATGCCCCAGGCACCGAGGTTGGAAACGGTGATGGTTCCGCCGTCGAATTCGTCCGGTTTGAGTTTCTTGTCCTTGGCACGAACGGCGAAGTCCTTGACAGCGCGGGAGATGGCCAGAAGGGACTTGGACTCCGCTTGTTTGATGACCGGGGTGACCAGGCCGTCTTCCACGGCAATGGCGACGGAAAGGCCGACGTGCTTGAATTTCACGATGTGGTCTCCGGCGAAGGAAGCGTTCACGGCAGGCACGGATTCCGTGGCGTTGATAACGGCTTTGAGAATGAAGTCGTTGACGGAGTATTTGTTGCCGTGGGTTTGTTCGGCTTGGGCGTTTACCTGTTGGCGAAGAGCCATCAGGGGAGCGGCGTCCACTTCGACGTGGAGATAGAAATGCGGGATGGTGGTTTTCGAAGTGAGCAGGCGGGATGCGATGATCTTACGCATCGAACTCAGCTCGATGCGTTCGTCACCTTCGCGGGCGATCGGGGTGATCGCCTGGGGTGCGGGAGCGGCAGGTGCCGGCGGGGCAACGGCTTTGGATTTGATAGACGCGGCAAGTGCCGCAGCAGCGTTTGCCTCTGAAGATGCGGGTGTCGAAGCCTTCGATGGAGCACCGGCGGCCGCGGTTTGGATGTCGCTTTTCACGATGCGCCCGGCCGGCCCGGAGCCGGAGATTCCTGTAAGACTCACGCCGAGATCCGTGGCGATCTTGCGGGCGAGTGGTGAGGCTTTGACACGCTCTCCTTCGGCAACGGGTTGTGGCACTGGTGACGGTAATGCTGCCGGCGTCGCTGCGGGTGCTGGTGCCTCCGAAGTGGTGGCTTCCGCTTGGGGGACCGTTCCACTCGAATCGCCGTCCAACACGGCAAGAACACTGCCGATCGGGGCGCTTTGACCTTCCTGGATCAGGATTTGGGTGATGACTCCGTCATCGAAGGCTTCCATTTCCATGGTGGCCTTGTCGGTTTCGATGTCGGCGAGGATATCTCCGATTTCAACAGAGTCGCCGACTTGTTTGTGCCATTTGACGAGGGTGCCCTCGGTCATGGTATCCGAGAGTTTTGGCATTTCGATGTTCACAGACATGATATTGATAGGAAGTGGAGTCGCTGGGGAGAATGGGAAAAAGTCGGGGTATTTCCAGCCTTTTTACCGGGAGAATTGGAAACAAAAAAGCGCGGGGAGCTAAGTTCTCCTCCGCGCTTGGTAAAATGACGGCAAGGTCAACTCAAGGATTGACCACCACCGGAGCGAGAGGCAGCGGCTTCATGGTGGGAATGAGACCGATGTTCGGGCTGCCGGAGGATCCTTGGGCACTGGCCATGCGCATGGTGGATTCCGAAGTGGTGCCGCAGCAGTCCTTCTTCGGGCAGTAGTAGCGTGTGCAGGAACCGCAGGGGATGCGGACCCTCTTGGTCACGGTTTTGTAGCGAGGAACCTTTTCTTCGATGGTTTCGACCATGCCACCCTTGCCGCTTTTGGAGTCACCTGGGGTGACCACTTCCTTGGTGACGATGTCATAGCGGCAGGTCTTCACCTGGCGGGTCTCGGTGCGATAGCCGGAACCTTGCGAGAAAGCACCGAACATCGAGCAGCAGGAGGAAAAGCCGAGTGAAACGGCAACGAGTGTAGCGAGAAGAACTAGGTTTTTCATGGTGGGTAATGGTGGATAGAGAGAAGGGAAAACTAAGGGATTACATGCAGCAGCAGGAAGCCAGACTGAGTGTGACAAGAGCGGCAGCGATGAGAGTGGTAAGTCGTAAAAACATTAGTGCGATGCTAGGAATGACGGGTGACTTGGCAATCAAAAAGACCGAGCGGGTTTCCGGATTGAAGTGCCTTCGATACCGCCTGTTTTCACATGGCTGGTTTTTGCGGGGCTCAGGCGAGGGTGAGAACCTTTTCCACAATCCGACGAGGATTTGGAAGTTGTTCATGCTCAATATGTGGTGAATAAATCGCCGGAGCATCGATCGAGCAAACGCGCTTGATCGGAGCGTCGAGGTAATCGAACGCATGTTCCTGGATCAGCATCGCGATCATCGCGGAAACTCCACCGAACGGCTTGGACTCATCCACGAGGACCACGCGGTTGGTTTTCATCACCGTTTTGAGAATGGCGTCCTGGTCGAGCGGTCGGATCGAACGGAGATCGAGCACTTCGGCGTTGATGCCGTGCTCGTTCTTGAGGATTTCCGCGGCGGCGAGCGACTGGATGACGGAGCGGCCGTGGGCGATCAGGGACACATCGGTGCCTTCGCGTTTGATATCCGCAACTCCGAGGGGGATGACGAAATCCCCGTCGGCGGGATCCGGGACCTCGCCGGTGGTGCCATAAAGCAAGGTGTTCTCCATGAAGAAGACCGGATCGTTATCGCGGATGGCGGCCTTGATTAGGCCTTTGACGTCGGCGGGAGTGGCGGGCACGCAGACTTTCAAGCCGGGAAACGCCGCGAACATTCCTTCCGGAATATGTGAGTGGGTCGCACCGACACCCGTGCCACCATTGGCGGGGCCACGAACAACGATGGGGCAGTTGCAAAGCCCGCCGGACATGTAGCGGACGCAGGCGGCGTTGCTGACGAGTTGGTCGAAGGCTACGGAATGGAACGACCAGAACATCAATTCCATCACTGGACGGACTCCGAGCATTGAGGCGCCGATGCCCATGCCGATGAAGCCGGCTTCGGAAATCGGAGTATCGACAACGCGCTTGTCGCCCCATTTTTTCCAAAGGCCTTCGGTGACTTTGTAGGCGCCGTTGTATTGCGCGACTTCTTCGCCCATTAGGACGACGTTCGGGTCACGGGCGAGTTCTTCATCAAGGCCTTCGCGGAGGGCTTCACGGTAGGTGAGAATGCGGGACATGGAAAATTGCTGAATGGAGATTGGGAAAAAGGAGGATCAATGAGACTCAATCATTGAAAAAGTGGCGTCCGATTTGTGATGCCGGCGTGTTGTTGTCGGTTTCCCAATAGACGTCGGTGCTGATGTCAGCGATCGTTGGGGCGGGCGATTCTTCGGCAAATTTGACCGATGCGGCTGCTTCGGTGGCGGCGTCCTTGTTGATGGTCGTCGCGAGTTCCTCGGTCATCACGCCTTCCGCGATCAGGCGGCGCCGGAACACGGCGATGGGATCGTGGTTCTGTTTGTAATTTTCGATCTCCTCGGGAGTCCGGTATTTTTTGTGGTTCGCATCCGCGATGCTGTGGCCGTAGTAGCGGTAGGTGTCGATCTCGAGCACGGTCGGCTTCATTTCCTTCCGGGCGCGCTCCATGGCGATGTGGGTCTTGGCGCGGACTTCATACAAATCCGAGCCGTCGATGACATCCCATTCGATGGCATAGGCCTCGGCGCGTTGGGCGAGACAGCCGCTGTAGGCGGAGGAGCGTTCCTGCGAAGTGCCCATGGAGTAGCCGTTGTTTTCGATGACGTAAACGACGGGGATTCCGAAAAGGGAAGCGATGTTCAGCGACTCGTGGAAAGCACCCTGGTTGACCGCGCCATCGCCGAGGTAGCAGAGGCAGCAGCCTTCGCGACCGAGATACTTCAGTCCGTAAGCGAGGCCGAGGCCGAGTGGAGTCTGGCCGGCGACGATGCCGTGGCCACCCCAGAAGTTTTTGTCCGGCGCGAAGAAATGCATCGACCCGCCCTTGCCCTTCGAGCAACCGGTTTGCTTGCCATACATTTCAGCCATGCATTCGTTCATGCCCATGCCGACCGCGAGTGCGTGGCCATGGTCGCGGTAAGCGGTGATGAAATGGTCGTCCGCACCACCGAGGGAAATCGTGCCGACAGCGACCGCTTCCTGGCCGATGTAGAGGTGGAGGAATCCGCCGATTTTTCCGGCCTGGTAGTATTTGAGTCCCGCCTGCTCGAACCGGCGGATCCGAACCATCTGTGTGAAGAGCTCGATTTTCCGCTCGGGTGTGAGCGCTTGATTGATTGGCGAATGGGCGAAATCGAGGGCGGAGGAGCTGGCGCTGATCATGATGGGCGTAGAGAAAGAATCTGCGGGTGTCGTGCCTTACTTGGCGGGAAGCGGCTCGCGGAGAGAGAGGGCGACCTTTGGAAAACGGATCCCGGCACAGACGAAGATGGCAGTGAAAAGCAGATTGGCGGCGGCCAGATTCCGCAGGAAAACCCAGGATGGCAGGACGGAACCAACAGGTCCGGTCCACATGGACTGCCACAAGCCGGTGAGGGATTTCTCATACATCGGATCACCCAGCCAGGCGGCACCATTGGTGATCAGGTGGAAAACGAGACTCGCGCCAAGTGAACCCACGAGAAGGGTAGGGATGCCGCGGCTGGCGATGGCCTTGCCCATGAAGAACATGACGGCGAGAGCGAGCAGCGTGGTGGCGAAGATCGGGAAGCTGGAAACCGGGCCGATGCCCAGTGGATAGGTGATCGCCCAGATTCCGAAGGGAATCGCAAATCCACGCCAGCCGGGAGCGAGCAGGGCACCGCAGAAGAACAAGGCTGCCAGTGGTTGGAAATTCGGCTGCGTCTCGGGCAGGATACTTCCAACGACCCGGAAAAGGACAAGAAGCCCAACGATGAGACAAAGTGGAATATAGCGTTTCATGGCGCAGGTAGAATTGTTGATTTTTAAGGGCAGCGCTAGACCAAAATCTTTGAATGCAACAGGTTTTTTTCATTTCAGAAGGGATGGGGGAGGGCTAGTTTCCTGAAATGAACGTGGATGAATTGGTGGGTGCGGCGTGGCAGGTGCGTGACAAGGCCTACGCACCCTATTCGAAATTTTCCGTGGGGGCTGCCTTGTTGGCGGCTGACGGAAGAATCTTCGTCGGATGCAACGTGGAGAATATTTCCTTCGGCCTCACCAACTGCGCGGAGCGCGTCGCCATCGGCGCGGCCGTCGCTGCCGGGGTGCGCGAGTTCGCCGCGGTCGCGGTGGTGGCGGACACGGGCGTTCCGGTCTCACCGTGCGGAGCTTGCCGCCAGGTGCTTGCCGAGTTCGGTGTGCCGCTGGTGATTCTTGCGAATCGCAAGGAGCGACTGGAGTTCCGGCTGGAAGAGCTTCTGCCGCGGGCGTCCTCGGGTATTCTCGACCGTCCGGAGTGAAGATGTTCCACGTGGAACATGATGGTTTCCAGGCTTGAGCGCGGCCGGGGAGGGGATACGTTGTGCGTCCTGCAATGTTCCGCTACCCTAAGTTCTATGATGTGATTGTGATCGGTGCCGGCCATGCCGGGATCGAGGCCGCCATGGCCGCCGCCCGCCTCGGTTGCGAAGTTGCCGTGCTCACCCAGAATTTGGATACCATTGGCCAAATGTCCTGCAATCCCGCCATTGGCGGACTCGCCAAGGGCCACATGGTGCGGGAGATCGACGCGCTGGGCGGGGCGATGGGACTGAACACCGATGCCACCGGAATTCAGTGGCGCATGCTCAACGCGTCGAAAGGACCGTCTGTTCGTGCCCCCCGCGCCCAGTGCGACAAGAAGGCCTACCAATTTCGGATGAAGCGCGAGCTCGAAGCCATGCCTGGCGTGGAGATCCATCAGGGAAACGTGGCGGACCTGCTCGTGGAAGATGACCACATCACCGGGGTCACCACCTCGCTCGGCATGCAGATCTCCGGCAAGTCCGTGATTCTTAGTGCCGGGACCTTCATGGGTGGACTGATGCACGTCGGTCTCCGGAATGAAAAAGGTGGCCGCATGGGCGATGCCACCTCGAACGTGTCCGAGGCCCTCAAACGCCTCGGGTTCGGTGTCGAACGCTTCAAAACCGGCACTCCCTGCCGGTTGAATGGCCGGTCCATCGATTTTTCCCGCTGTGAGCGCCAGGAAGGCGACGCGCCCGTCCCCAAGTTCAGTTTCATGGCGGACACCTTGCAAAAGCGCCCTGACGACCTCTTCACCCTCAATCCTTGGGGCGACCCACTGTTCCACGTGGAACAATTGCCCTGCTGGATCACCTACACCAATCCCGCCACCCACGCGGTGATCGCCGCGAACCTCCACCAATCGCCGATGTATTGCGGGGTGATCGAGGGCGTCGGCCCGCGCTATTGCCCGTCGATCGAGGACAAGGTCGTGCGTTTCGCCGAAAAGGAGCGCCACCAGGTGTTCCTCGAACCGGAAGGCCGCCACACGCTGGAATACTACGTCAACGGGGTTTCCACCTCGTTGCCCTACGAGGTGCAGCTCGAGTTCCTCCGCTCCATTGTCGGCCTGGAGAAATGCGAGATCCTCCGCCCCGGCTACGCGGTCGAGTATGACTACTGCCCGCCCACCCAGCTTCGCCCGACCTTGGAAACGAAGAGGGTCGAGGGACTTTATTTCGCCGGCCAGATCAACGGCACCTCCGGCTACGAGGAAGCGGCAGGGCAGGGACTTATCGCCGGCGCGAACGCCGCGCTCAAGGCCCTCGGTAAGCCCGAGTTCGTCCTCGGCCGCGACGAGGCCTACCTTGGTGTCATGGTGGACGACCTCGTCACCCGCGGCTGCACTGAACCCTACCGGATGTTCACCAGCCGGGCCGAATACCGCCTGCTTCTCCGCCAGGATAATGCCGACATCCGTCTCACCCCGAAAGCCGCCGAAATCGGCCTCGCCAGCGGGGAACGCGTCCGCCGCGTCGAGGCAAAGCTCCTCGGACTGGAAAAAGCCGATCGCTGGGTCCGCCAGGCCGTGCACGAGGGCATCAAGCTCGACCAATGGTTCCGCCGGACGGAAAACTCCTGGGACACCCTCCCCGATGCCCTTCGCGACGAGTTCCACCTGGAGCTCTGGCCGCTCATTGAGACGAATTTCAAATACGAGGGCCACCTCGGCCGCCAGCAGAGCCAGATCGACCGGATGTCCCGCCAGGAAGGCAAACGCCTGCCCGAAGACCTCGACTACACCACCATTCGCGGCCTCAAGAAGGAGGCGCAGGTTCGTTTCACCGAGATTCGCCCCGCCACCCTCGGCCAAGCCGGCCGCATCCCGGGCATCACCCCGGCCGATCTCGCGATGCTGCTGGTCTGGTTGGAAAAGTTGGGCAGGGAAGAGGTGACTGCCACCGAGGAAGTCTGAGCCGCGGTATGGGAGTAACCAATTGTTTTTCAACCGGTTGAACCCTCCAAACTCAGCTCACCGGCCAGAAGAAGAGAATCAGCGGCACACCGACGACGATCACGATCAGTGAGAGCGGCGCGCCCAACCGCGCGTAGTCGCCGAAGCGGTATCCACCCGGACCCATCACCAACGTATTGCACTGGTGCCCGATGGGCGTGAGGAAATCGCAACCCGCACCCACCGCCACCGCCATCAGGAACGCATCCGGCCGCATCTGCAAGTTGGTCGCAAAGGTGGCGGCGATGGGTGCCATCACCAGCACGGTCGCCGCGTTGTTGAGGAAGGGAGTGGCCGCCATGGCAGCCACCAGGATCAATGCTACCGCCGCCCACGGCGGCACCCCGGCCGCCACCGAGGACAGCCAACTGGAGATCAACTGCGTCCCACCGGTTGCTTCCAAGGCTCCGCTCACCGGGATGAGCGCACCGAGCATCACGAGGATCGGCCATTCCACATTCTCATAAGCGGCACGGAGGGGAAGTGCGCCACAAACGATGACCAGCACGGCCGCGCCGAAGAACGCCACCGCCGCCGGCACCGCGCCAATCGCTGTCAGGGTCATGGCACCGCCTAGAATCGCCAGTGGGATCAGGCCGCGGCGCACACTCCCTAGGTGGATCGTCCGCTCGGCGAGCGGCAGACAGCCGAGCTCACCCAGGCGCTCCGGCAGGATGTCGAGTGGCCCCTGAAGAACGATCACGTCGCCCGCGCGCAGTCTCGTATCGCGCAAGCCCTGCGTGAGCCGCTGGCCGGAGCGGGAAATCGCCAGCAGATTCACCCCGTAGCGCTCGTGCAGCAGCATGCTTCCCGCCGCCCGCCGCACCAGTGGCGAGTTCTCGGTGATGACCGCTTCGATCACGCCGATGTCCTCATTGCGGGTCCCTGTGACCGCCGACCGGTCCTGGCCATCCAAGGAAAGACGACCGGTTGCGATCGCCAGCTCCAGTTGCTCGGGATCGCCCTTCAGCAGCAGCGTGTCGCCCGCTTGGAAAACCGCGTTTCCCAGCGGGACCCGGGAACGTGAGTCCCCGCGCAGGATCGCCGTGACCTCCACTCCGTCTTCATGCACCCCGGTGAACTCCGCCACTGTCTTGCCCACCGCCGCCGAGTTTTCCGGGACGACTGCTTCGGTGGTGTAGTCGGTGATGTCCACCGCTTCACCCATGGTCGGGGTGGCCCTTCGGTCGCGCGGCAGCAGGCGATAGCCGAAGTGGAGGAAAACCAGGCCCACCAGCGAAAGTCCCAGCCCCACCGGCGCATAGTCGAACATGCGGAATGGCTCACCCGTCATCTGTTCCCGCACCCGTGAGACAATGATATTGGGCGAGGTGCCGATCAGCGTGATCAACCCGCCGAGCAGCGAGCCGAAGGACATCGGCATCAGAAATACCGACGCTCCGCCTTCCGATTTTTTGCCCATTTTCAATGCCGCCGGGATCAGCATCGCCAGTGCACCGATGTTTTTCACCAGCGCTGACAGCAGGGTGACCGAGCCCACCAGCACGGTGAGCTGCCACTGGACTTGCTGCACGTGCGGGCTGATGAGCCGCAGCCCGCTCTCGATGATCCCGGATCTCGCGATCGAGCCACTCAGCACCAGCGCGCTCGCCACGATGATCACGATGTCGTCGCTAAAGCCTGAAAAAGCTTCTTTTGCTGGCACCGTTCCGACCGCGACCGACGCCAAAAGTGCGAGCAACGCCACCAGATCATACCGCAGCCGCCCCCAGAGGAACAAGATCATGGTTCCGGCTAGGATTCCGAACGCGAGAAACTGAGGGGTCGGCATGATGAATGGATTGGGTGTCTGAGATTCCGGATCACATCGTGGTGAAGTCCGGTATGCATCGCACCCGCCTACATAGCACAGCCCGCTTGCGATGGATCGTCATTCTTTGCTTCTTTTCGAATCATTCGTAAGTATGCCGTTGCCACATCAACTTGGCCGCGCTGCGGTGGATATCCGGCAACCTATTCGGACCCGTCTCCAGCGCGGCAAATCTACCGCTGGCGCCGGAACCCAAGTGAATCAGGAAAACGTTGATGTGGCGTTGTGAAATACTGATAATCAGTCACTTGAACGATCTATTCTGCCTACCCTCCGAAGGATTCAATCATTCGAGTTCGTCGCAACGCGGAGATCGCAAGGACGTCTCGTCGGTCTGCGATAATCAAGAAGTTGGGTGTTGGAAGGAGAATCGAAATCCGTTAACACCTCACCATCCGAACTGCGGAATCTCGCGGGTCTCGTAAAGGTGCTCGTGGTTGAACTGGAACGTGTAGTAAGCGGATTTTCCGTTCGGGGCGGTGAGCAGGATGGGCTGGGTGGCGAAGGCGACGTCCTCGTTGCCGGAGCCGTAAGTCTGCACCTTCTGGCCCATGACGGTGACGGAGGATTTGTCATCCGTGGTGATCCGGTTGTTGTTCTGGCCGTGATAAAAGATCTCCACCACATCCTTTGGAGCGCCGTTTCTCACATAAGACACACGGCTGATTCCACTCACATCCATCTCCGGTTTCCCGCTCCCCATGACGCGCCAGCCCGGGCTGATCACGCGGGGGAAAACGGCTCCTTTGGTTTCCTTTTCCAGTTTGGAAATCAGCTCCTGATAGGTGGGTGTCGGATTCGGCGCCTCACAGGAAACGGTGTAAAGGCAGAGCGCGGTTGAGAGAAAAGTCAGTATTGAGGTTTTCATGGTGTCGGGAATGGATGCTTGCCCATGGATGCTCCACGCAAATTTTGTCCGAGTCGAGAGCGGGCAGATCGAGTCGTGTCCGAATCGTTTGGTAGCGGAGGATGGCGGGGGCGGAAAGCTGCGGGAATCCGTTGAAGCGCTGCTGACTTTCCGGCAGCCGGAGCCGTCGCAACGGGTATTTTTAGAAAATTTAATGAACTTGCCGGAAGGTCCGGTTTCGCTAAGTTTGCGAAGTTCCCCACCCAACCATGTCCGTTATTTCCACCACCCTTCAGATCATTCTGCTGATCGTCGTCGTTTTGATGATCTTCAATATTATCATCTTCGTCCACGAGCTCGGCCATTTCCTCGCCGCCAAATGGCGTGGTTTGCGGATCGACCGGTTTCAAATCTGGTTCGGCACGCCGATTTGGAAAAAAGAAATCAACGGCGTGCAATATGGTCTCGGCTGGATCCCGGCGGGCGGCTTCGTGGCGCTGCCGCAGATGGCCCCGATGGAAGCGCTCGAAGGCGGGAACAAGGACGGCAAACCGCTGCCGCCGATCACGCCGCTGGATAAAATTATCGTCGCGTTCGCCGGTCCGTTGTTTTCCATCCTGCTCGCCTTGCTTTCCGCGGTGGTCGTTTGGGGAGTCGGGAAACCCAAGGATTTCATCCCCTCCCAAATCGTCGGTGAGGTTGTTGAAGGCAGTCCCGCCGCCAAAGCCGGCATTCTTCCGGGTGACAAGATCGTTCAAATCAACGGCAACCCGGTGGATGGGTTCGCGGGATCGCTGGATAGCATCACCGAGAACATCATCCTCAGCAAAGGCCGCCAAATCGAGTTCACCGTGGAGCGCGCGGGAGCACCCGCGCCGCTCAAGCTGGTGTCCGAGTTCCAGACTCCCAAAACCAAGTGGTTCCAGCGCGGCGGACTGCGGCAGGTCGGCATCGGCCCGGAAATCGACCACATCGAGCTCGGCTCGATCGCCAAGGGCAGTCCCGCCGAGAAAGCCGGATTCAAGGAGGGCGACGTTCTGCTTTCGATGAATGGCCAGGCGTTCAAGGAGAGCGACAAGGCCGTCGCCTTCGTCAAGGAAACCGGGGCCAAGCCCATCGAGTTCGCCATATCCCGCAGCGGCAAAACGCTCACCCTCACCGCCACTCCGGTCGTTCCCGTCTCGCCACCCGGCAAGGGGCCGATGTTAGGTCTCGGCTTCTACAGCGCGCCCAATCAGAACCAGGGCAATGTCCCTCCCGGTCCGTTCCAACAGG
>JBEDKU010000097.1:0-4403 GCA_041172045.1 Verrucomicrobiota bacterium
CCCGCAGGCCGAGCGCCCGCTTGCCCGGCGTGGCCCCGCGTTTTCCCGCCTCGAAAACCACGGGATAGAGCCAATCCATGAGAAACCACGCCAGCAACATCATCCCGCCGGCGACTCTATCGCCCACGGCGATGCCCAACAGGTTCGCGATCACGCCACCGACCATCAGCACGCCGACACGGATCAGCAGATCGATGGCGTAAGCGCCAGCGCGCAAGGTCGGTCCCGCCATCCGCAGCCGGATCTCAATGCCCTCGGCGAGCTCCACCGCTTGCAAGGTATCCAGTTTTTCGGGTTCCGCCATGGTCCAGTCCTAAGCCCGAAACTAAGCGGCAATCTCCTTTGGTAAAGCCTGCGAAACGCCAAAACCACATTTTCCCCACCCACCGGAATACCGTGCCGCGAGACTCCGGCGGAGGCCGCCTTGGTCAAGCGAGAGGGGACACGGATTCTTCGGGGGAAACGGCAAATCAATCGTGGGGCAGATTCCAAACGCGGGGCAGCGCGTCACACTCAAAATCGACCCCTTCCGCCCGGTAGCTCCGGGTGGCGTGTTGATGGACAAACGACATCCATTCCGCGTCGTAATCGACCACCCGGGGCATGCACCGGGAGAAGGAATCGTCGGCCTCCATGACGGAGGAATTGGAACCGGCTCTGGTGTTGGGGGCCACCGCCGGTCGATCACAAATCATGCTTGAATAGGGATTCGCACTCATTATTTCTTTGGGTTCATCGATTGAAATCAATCAATAGATCTACTACGCCAATAGTAAGGTGGCATCAAGGGATTTCCTCAGTTAATTTCAGGTCGCTGTGAGTCCCCACAACTGTGCATTAATTTGCAGCCCAAGAGAGGAAGTTGACAGCTCGCAAACACCGCTGAAGCAAGTCGCCCGGGCGTTTTCTGCAAGAGACACGGTGGTGCGCGCGCTGGAGCTGATAGGCGCGGATTTCCGGTGATCCGGCCTCGGATTCACTGGGCCGCAAATTTGAGGAGCTATAATCTTTGAGCGCTCCGAATGGGATACGCGTTTGTTGAGAAAAGACCGCCCTAATTTACGCGATCACGTGGTTGGCTAAATCTGGATTTGATCGCAGTATCGCGTTGGCGGGCGGTGGATTGCATCCTGTAGCCATGACCGCCTCACGACGACTCCCCTCCCCGGATTTCATGGCTGATTGGGTGACAACTCCACGATCCTCAAGTGAAGTGGCCCTCATGCTGCTGACTTCATGTGATCCGCCATGCCGGCTTGAGCGCCGGGTTTCCCTTGATCCGGCGGGCGTTTGCCCTAGGGTCCGCCAAGGCGTTCCGACTACCAGCTTCAGTCCCGGAGTCATCCCTCCAGGGCGACTTCCACCCCCAATCATGATGGCCCTTCCGCTTGAGGAAGTTCCCATCATCCACCGCATGCAATTCCCTCCCAGCGCAGAACCACCGGATCCTTCGGCCCCCTTGAAGCCAAGGACTGAAGAGTCGCGGTTGCCGCCTGAGTGGAGTCGTGGCCCGAAATCCCCGTTCATTTCTGTCGGCAGCAATGCCGAAGACTGCATCCACCGCCATTTCGAGCGTCAAGTGACGCGGAATCCCAACGCGATCGCCATCCGCTTCGAAGGCGAGGAATGGACTTTCGGAAAACTCAACCGACACGCCGACCAGTTGGCTGCAAAACTCCTGGAACTTGGCGTCGGTCCCGAGGTCCTCGTCGGGATCCACATGGACCGCAGCCCGTGGTTGTTTGTCGGGATCCTGGGAATCCTCAAGGCAGGGGGGGCCTACGTGCCGCTGGACCCGGCGTTTCCACGCGAGCGATTGCGGATGATCGGCGAGGATGCGGCACTCAAGGTGCTGATCGTGGATCCCGCGCTGAAGGATGAATTGCAGGTGTCCGGTGCCACGGTGGTTCCGTTAAGTCCTGACTCGGATTTTATCAACTCCAGCGAGGCGTGGCCCGTCGAATCGGAGGTTCTATCCGTCAATCTCGCCTACATCCTCTACACGTCCGGCTCGACCGGAAAACCCAAGGGCGTGCAGATCCGCCATCGCTCGGCGGTGAATCTCTTGTTCTCGATGGCTGCGGAGCCCGGCTTCGGCCCCGGTGACTCGCTGCTCGCCGTGACGACGATTTCCTTCGATGTTTCGATCCCCGAGGCGTTTATGGCATTCATCACCGGCGGGTCCATGGTGCTGGCTCCACGCGGCGTAAGCGCGGATGGCGAAGGCTTCGCCGCGATGCTGGACGAACACGACATCACCTTCGTTCAAGGCACTCCAACCACCTGGAGACTCGTTCTCGCGGCCGGCTGGCGCGGCAAGAAGAACTTGAAAGCCGTGATCGGCGGCGAAGCGGTGGATCGCGATCTGGCAGCACAGCTGATCCCGCTTTGTGGTGAGTTATGGAATTTCTACGGCCCCACGGAGACAACCGTGTGGTCGAGTTGCCTGCGGATGGAGCCGCGCGAGGGGCCGGTGGTGATCGGAAGACCATTGCATGGAAATGATATCTATGTGCTGGATGAACTACTCCAGCCCGTCGCCGGTGGCGAATCCGGCGAGATCTGCATCGGCGGCGATGGCGTGGCCCGCGGCTATGCCAACCGCCCGGACCTCACGGCGGAAAAATTCATCCCCGATCCGTTTTCCAACACACCAGGTGCGACCATGTATCGCACCGGCGACCTCGGCCGCTGGCACGCCGACGGCATGTTGGAATGCCAAGGCCGCGCGGACCATCAGGTGAAAGTGCGTGGCTACCGCATCGAGCTCGGTGAAATCGAATCAGCCCTCAAGGATCATCCGGCCATCCGCGATGCGGTGGTGGTGGTTTACGAACCGGAACCGGGAGATCAACGGCTCATCAGTTATATCATCGCGGAAGGTGAGCCACCTTCCCGCGAGGTCTTGCAGGAGCATCTCGGCGGAAGACTTCCGGGCTACATGATCCCGACGGTGTTTGTGACGATGCAGGCGTTTCCCATGACGCCGAACCAGAAGATCGACCGCAACACCTTGGCCCGGGAGAATCCGGTGGGCGCTCCCGTTTCGTTGGAAATCCCTGTTGTCGATGGAGACGACATCGCCACGGTCATCGCGTCGATCTGGCAGAACGTGCTGGGACTGCCGCGGATCGGCACGCACGAGAATGTTTTCAAACTCGGCGCGCACTCGATGCACGTCGCCCGGGTGCATGCCGAGCTGAAGCGGCGCTTCGAGAAACGCATCACCGTGGCGCGGATTTTCCAACACCCCACGCCCGATTCACTCGCCCGTTATTTCAACGAAGACTCCACCACCGCGGCACCGTCACCCGCGAAACGACGGGCTGGAATGACCGCGTGCCGGGACATCGCCATCGTCGGCATGTCCGCGCGCTTCGGCGGCGCGCGCGATGTCGATGAATTCTGGCACAACATCCGCGACGGCGTGGAATCGATCCGTGATTTCCGCGAAGAGGAATTGCTGGCCAAGGGCGTTCCTCCCGAACTCATCGCCGACAAACGTTACGTGCGGCGCGGCTGCGTGCTCGAGGATCACGAGTCCTTCGACGCGGGATTCTTCGACATGAGTCCGCGCGAGGCGGAAATCACCAATCCGCAGCACCGGGTTTTCCTCCAGGCCGCGTGGGGGGCGCTTGAACATTCGGGATATGTGCCGGAAAGCTACGATGGCAGCATCGGCCTGTTCGCCGGTGCAGGGCACAACAATCACGCGCACATCCATCCCGAGCTAACGGGCGTGGAATACCTGCAATGCCTGGTCGGCAACGAGCATGACTATCTGACCACGCGCACCGCGTTTAAACTCGGCCTCACCGGACCCGCGCTCAACATCCAGACCGCCTGCTCCACCTCTCTCGTCGCGATCCACGCGGCATGCCAGGCATTGATGAGTGGCCAGTGCGACATGGCGGTCGCCGGTGGCGTTTCCATCAGTTGGCCGGAAGGACGAGGTTATCTCTATGGCGAAGGATTGATTTTCTCCCAGGATGGCAAATGCCGTGTCTTCGATGCGAGGGCTTCGGGCACGGTATTCGGTCACGGCGTCGGCCTCGTCACTCTCAAACCGCTCGATCAGGCGCAAGCCGACGGCGACACGATCCACGCGGTGATCCGCGGTATCGCCATCAACAATGACGGCATGCGCAAGGGCAGTTTCGCCGCACCCAGCATCGACGGTCAGGCGGAGGTGATTGCCGCCGCGCTCGCGCAGCAGGACATCCATCCGGAAAGCATCGGGCTGATGGAAGCGCATGGCACCGGCACCGCGGTGGGCGATCCCATCGAGCTGGCAGGTCTCACCAAGGCCTACCGGCAGTGGTCGGATAAAAAACAATTCTGCG
Organism: Verrucomicrobiota bacterium; assembly: GCA_041172045.1. Taxonomy (GTDB): domain Bacteria; phylum Verrucomicrobiota; class Verrucomicrobiia; order Verrucomicrobiales; family Akkermansiaceae; genus Luteolibacter. Next base: position 4,344 of record JBEDKU010000097.1, read on the forward strand.
CGATTGGTTCGGTGAAAACCAACATCGGCCACACCGACGCTGCCGCCGGCTCGGCTGGTC
>JBEDKU010000098.1:0-4292 GCA_041172045.1 Verrucomicrobiota bacterium
AGTCCGTTCTTAATTCCAGAGCGCGGGCATCCAGCCCGCGCTCTCTCGTGACCGGATTTCCATCAAAAGCCTAACTTCGCAGAACCGATCCGATGCCAAGCGCATTCACCCACCTCAAGAAACTCGGTTGCGCCGCCGCATTCCACCTCGCCTTCGTTTCACCCGCTTTTTGCGAATCCCCCGCGGACCCGCTTAAGCACGACTTCGCCCATCCACCCGACTCCGCCCGCCCTTGGGTGTGGGGCCACTGGCTGCATGGAAATGTCGACAAGGCCTGCATCACGCGGGAACTGGAGGCGATGAAGCGCGCAGGTCTTGGTGGAGTCACCATGTTCGATGTCGCCCAACCCGGCATCCCCGCCGGGCCGCACGCCTACATGAGTGAGAGCTGGCAGCAGCTTTTCGCCTGGGAAATCAGCGAGGCCAACCGTCTCGGGCTCGAAGTGATGAGCCAGAACGGCCCCGGCTACAGCGGCAACGGCGGCCCCTGGATCACCCCGGAATTCGCCTCCCAGAAAATCGTCGAGAGCGTCACCCGCATCCCCGGTGGAACCCCGTTTTCAGGCAAACTCCCGCAACCCGAGGCCCAGGGCGGATTCTATCGGGATGTCGCCGTGCTCGCCGTTCGGGAAACCAAGGCCCAGGCGGAATTCCGCACCGACGACTTCGACATGAAGCGCCTCGTCTGGCTGAACTACATCCGCTGGAAAGGCACCCGCAGCGCCCCGCTCGATGCCACGGCCCCGCCGGAAATGTGCATCCCGCGGGAAGCCGTTGTCGACCTAACGGGAGTCATGAAACCGGATGGCGCCATCGCTTGGGACGCGCCCGCCGGCGAGTGGACCTTGCTGCGCATGGGCCACACCTGGACCGGCCAGAAAACGCTACCCGCCACGCCCGAAGGCGAGGGTCCCGAGTGCGACAAACTCGACAAGCGCGGCATCCGCGTCCACTTCGACCATGTCATGAAGCGCATGGTCGAGCTCGCAGGCCCGGCCGCGGGCAAGACCTTCCACACCTTCTTCGTCGATAGCTGGGAGGCTGGCGGCCAGAACTGGACGGAGAAGATGCCGGAGGAATTCAAGCGCCGCCGCGGCTACGACCCCATTCCCTATCTGCCCGTTCTCACAGGTCGCGTGCTCGGCGATCTGCAGACTTCGGAGCGCTTTCTCTACGACCTCCGCCAGACCGTCTCGGAACTGGTGACGGAAAATTTCTGGGCGGAAATACAGCGTCTTTGCCACGCCCAAAGCATGCGTCTGGCCGTGCAACCCTACATCACCACCGGCAACGATCTGGACGCCGCCAACTTCACTGACGAGCCGATGGGCGAGTTCTGGAGCCACCCGTTCCAGCCGAACGACTACCGCACCACCGTCAAGGCCGCCGTTTCCGCCGCCAACCTCAACGGAAAACTCATCGTCGGCGCGGAGGCGTTCACCGCTTCCGATACCGAGCGCTGGCTGTCCCACCCGGCGACGATGAAGGAACTCGGCGACCAGGTGTTCTGCCTCGGGGCGAATCGATTTCAATTCCACCGCTTCGCCATGCAGCGTTTCCCCCAGCTCAAGCCCGGCATGACCATGGGCAAGTGGGGCCAGCACTACGACAGCACCCAGACGTGGTGGGAATGGTCCAAGCCCTGGCACGACTACCTCGCCCGCTGCCAGTTCATGCTCCGCCAAGGCCCCGTCGTCACCGACGTGCTCGCCCTCTCGTCTGAGGAGCCGCTCCACCGCTTCGAGCACCAACCCGTGTCCGGCCACGACTACGACGCCTGCGGTCCGGACACCCTCCGCCGCATCACCGTGAGCAATGGCAAGGCCGGCATCCCCGGCGGCCCGCAATACCCACTCATCACCGTCACCCACGGCGGCACCATGACGCTGGAGCGCCTCACGAAACTCCGAGATCTTGTCAAAGCCGGCGCATCCATGTTAGGCGAGCCACCCTTGGCGACGCCCGGCTTACAGAACGCCCGCCAGGCGGATGACGAGCTCAAGGCAATCGCCACGGAAATCTGGGGCACCGACAACGAGTCGGACCGCCCGCTCGGAAACGGCCGCGTCTTCCGCGGCATCTCTGCGGAAGACGCACTCAAGCGGCTCCGGATCGCGCCCGACTTCACCGGACCGGCAAACGTCAGCTGGATTCACCGCACCAGCGGCGATACCGACATCTATTTCATCGCATCCTCGTCGGACCAAGCCGTCACGCTGCCCTGCACCTTCCGGGTCACCGGCAAACACGCGGAACTCTGGAACCCAGAGACCGGAGAAACCAGCCGACTGCACACCTCGCCCACCGCCGGCGGACGCACTTCGGCCACCGTGCCGCTTGGCCCGGATGGCTCCGCCTTCATCGTCTTCCGTCCCGGCACAGCCGCCTCCAGCACCATCAGCGCCGCCGCTCCGGACGAGCGCCGCGAGATCGAAGGACCGTGGTCACTCTCATTTCCAGCCGACAGCGGCGCGCCCAGGTCGTTGCAGCTCGATCCACTCGTTTCCTGGAGTCTGCACCCGGATCCCAAAGTCAGGCACTTCTCCGGCACCGCCGTTTATTCCAACAATTTCCAAGTCCCCGAGTTCAAATCCCGCATCGTCCTCGATCTCGGCCAGGTGGAAATCATGGCCCGCGTGAAGGTGAACGACCAGGATCTCGGCATCCTCTGGAAAGCTCCCTACCAGGTGGACATCACCTCCGCCGTCGTCCCCGGCGCGAACCGCCTCGAAATCGCCGTGGTCAACCTGTGGGTGAACCGCCTCATCGGCGACCAAGCTCTAGCGGAAGACAGCGAGCGCGACAAAACCGGCACCCTCACCGCCTGGCCGCGGTGGGTTCTCGACGGCAAGCCCAGCCCCACCGGCCGCCGGACCTTCGTCACCTTTCCACTCTGGAAAAAGGACTCGCCCCTCCGCGACTCCGGCCTGCTAGGACCAGTCGTCCTGCGTTCCGCCTCAGCGCCGACCGCGACCCGCTATTGAAGCGCGGGAGCCCGTGCCCCACTCCTCACAAAATCGAACCCGGTCCGTAGGCGGCGGCTTCCGGACTGGCGGTTTCGAGTTTCCTAACCGCGGCGGCGAAGGCCGCGATCTGGGATTTCGCGGCACCGGATTCCTGGTCGCCCTTGGCGAGGATGGCGTCGAGAAAATCGCGGGAAAGCCCGAGACGGGTGTCGCCGGCGAGACGCTCGACGAGGTTGTTGCGGTCGATTTTCCCGTGGCGGAGGTCGTTCACCGTGGCGACGGCGTGCTCCTTGATGGCGTGATGCGCGGTCTCGCGGCCGACGCCGGCTTTCACGGCTTCCATCATGATGGTGGTGGTCATGAGGAATGGCAGATAGTGGGCGGTCTCGGCGTTGATGACGGCCTCATAGGCGTCCATTTGGTCGAGCACGGTGAGCAGGGTCTCGAACAGGCCGTCGATGGTGTAGAAGGAATCCGGCAGCATGATGCGGCGGACGACGGAGCAGGAGACGTCGCCTTCATTCCACTGGTCGCCGGCGAGTCCGGCGGCCATGGCGAGGTAGCCTTTGAGAATCACGTGGAAACCATTCACGCGCTCGCAGGAACGCGAATTCATCTTGTGCGGCATGGCGCTGGAGCCGGTCTGGCCGGGGGCGAATCCCTCGCTGGCGGTCTCGTGGCCGGCCATCAGGCGCAGGGTTTTGCAGAAGGAGGACGGTCCGCTGGCGAGATCGGTGAGCGCGGCGACGACGCGGAAATCCAACGAGCGCGGATAGACCTGGCCGACATTGGTCCACACGGCGGGCATGCCGAGGTGGGCGACCACGCGTTTTTCCAGATCGGCGACTTTTCCGGCGTCTCCTTCAAACAGGGAAAGCTGGTCCATCTGGGTGCCGACCGCGCCCTTGAGACCGCGGACGGAATAATTGGCGATGACGGAATCGAGGGCCTGCAGCGCGCCAAGCAGCTCCTCGCCGAACATGGCGATGCGTTTGCCAAGCGTGGTCGGCTGGGCGGCCACGTTGTGGGTGCGCGCGGTGAGAACCAGCTCGCTCCACTGCTCCGAGCGCTCGCGGAAGCGGCGCAGTGTGGCGACGGTCTTGTCGCGGACGATGAGTAAGGATCGGTAAACCTGGAGTTGCTCGACGTTTTCCGTGAGGTCGCGCGAGGTCATGCCTTTGTGGACCTGCTCGTAGCCGGCGAGGTCGTTAAACTCCTCGATGCGGGCCTTCACGTCGTGACGGGTGATTTTTTCCCGCGCCATGATCGAAGCCGGGTCAACGCTGTTTTTGGCGGCCTCGTAAGCGGTGATCGCTTCAGCCGGGA
>JBEDKU010000099.1:0-7432 GCA_041172045.1 Verrucomicrobiota bacterium
ACGCGGTTGAGACCGATCAACGCAAACCACGCGAACGCAAGTACGCGAAGTGACCGTGGGAGGAAACTCATTGAGGGAGGGGGGGCTGAAACTGGCAGCGGGACGTTGATGCAAAATCCGCACCACGACAACAGAATTTTAGCGGCGGAAGCCGCTTGGTGCCGTGATCGGCGGGATGAGGGGGTATCCGCCGTTGGAGGTGAGGAGCTTGTGGCCGGGCCCAGCCACAAGCCCCCAATCCGATTACGGCAGGTTGGTGGCCCCCATCAGGAAGCGGTCGCACTCGCGGGCGGCGCCGCGGCCTTCGTTGATGGCCCAGACGACGAGCGACTGGCCGCGGCGGACGTCGCCGGCGGCGAAGACTCCGGGGACATTCGTCGTGAAGGTGCCGTGCTCGGCCTTGATGTTCGAGCGGACGTCGGTTTCGAGGGCGAATTGTTTCACCACTTCCTGCTCGGGGCCCATGAAGCCCATGGCGAGCAGGACGAGTTGCGCGGGAACGATGCGGGCGCTGCCTTCCTTTTCCTTGGGGGTGAAGCGGCCTTGGTCGTTGACCCACTCGATGTCGCAGATTTCGAGACCGGTGAGGTTGCCGGCGTCATCCTTGAGGAAACGCTTGGTTTGGACCAAATACTGGCGCGGGTCCTGGCCTTGGACGGCGGCGGCTTCTTCCTGGCCGTAGTCCATTTTGTAAACCTTCGGCCACTCGGGCCACGGGTTGTTCGCGGCGCGCTTTTCGGGCGGCTGCGGCATGATTTCGAGCTGGATGACGCTCTTGCAACCGTGGCGCAGGCTGGTGCCCACGCAGTCGGTGCCGGTGTCGCCGCCGCCGATGACGACGACGTCCTTGCCCTTGGCGTTGAGCGCGGGGATGGTGCCGTCGAATTCGTGGTCGAGCTGATAGCGAGTGTTGTCGGTGAGGAACTCCATCGCGAGATGGACGCCCGCAGCGTCGCGGTTCTCGATCGGCAGGTCACGGCCGAGGGTGGCGCCGCAGCAGAGGACGATGGAGTCGAAATCCTTGCGGAGCTTTTCGGCGGTCCACTCGCTGTCTTTGCCGATGTTGATGCCGGTTTTGAAATCGATGCCTTCTTCCGAGAGCAGGTTGACGCGGCGCTGGACGACGAGCTCCTTGTCGAGCTTCATGTTAGGAATTCCATACATGAGCAGGCCGCCGACGCGGTCCTCGCGCTCGAAGACGGTGACGCTGTGGCCGGCCTGGTTGAGTTGGTCGGCGCAGGCGAGTCCGGCAGGGCCGGAACCGATGATGGCGACTTTTTTGCCGGTGCGGATTTCCGGAATGCGCGGGATGACCCAGCCTTCCTCCCAGCCGCGGTCGATGATGGCGCACTCGTTGTTCTTGATGGTGACGGGCGGCTCGATCACGCCAAGCACGCAGGAACCTTCGCACGGAGCCGGGCAGACGCGGCCGGTGAATTCCGGGAAGTTGTTCGTCTTGTGAAGGCGCTGGAGCGCTTCCTTCCAGCGGCCGCGGAAGATGAGGTCGTTCCACTCCGGGATCAGGTTGTTCACCGGGCAGCCGCTGGCCATGCCGGAAACCATGTGGCCGGTGTGGCAGAACGGGGTGCCGCAATCCATGCAGCGCGAACCCTGGGCGCGTTGTTGTTTCTCTTCGGGATGAATCTTGAACTCGCGCCAGTTCTTGATGCGCTCAAGCGGTGCGGCTTCCGCATCGGTGATGCGGGGCACTTCCATGAATCCTGTTGGCTTACCCATTTGATTTGAGATCTGAAATTTGAGATTGGAAAATTAGACGATTAGTTGCCGCCGACGCGGGCGAGGTCCTTGAGGTTTTCTTCGAAGGCGGCCATCGCGGCTTCGTCTCCGGTGAGGCCTTGTTCCTCGACCTTGCGGAAGGCTTCGAGCATCCGCTCGTAGTCGCGGGGCAGGACTTTGAAGAACTTCGGCAGCTCGGCATCCCAGTTTTCCAACAGGAACTTGCCGCGCGGCGAACCGGTGTAGGCGACGTGTTTCTCGATGGTGGCCTTGACGAGGTTGATGTCCTTGTCGGCGCACTCGATGAGGCGATAGAGATTGACCATCTCCTTGTTGAGGCGCTTTTCGAAGAGCCCGTCGAGGTCGTAAACGTAGGCGACGCCACCGGACATGCCGGCTGCGAAGTTGCGGCCGGTTTCTCCGAGCACGACGACCTGACCGCCGGTCATGTATTCGCAGCCGTGGTCGCCGATCCCTTCGACGACGGCAAACGCGCCGGAGTTTCTCACGCAGAAGCGCTCGCCGCCGATCCCGTTGATGTAAACCTCACCGCTGGTCGCGCCGTAGAGGGCGACGTTGCCGACGATGATGTTCTCCTCCGCCTTGAAGCGGGAGCCCTTGGTTGGATAGATGATGATTTTGGCTCCGGACAGGCCCTTGCCGACGTAGTCGTTGGCATCGCCCTCGAGGCGGAAGGTCATGCCGGGTGGCGTGAACGCGGCGAAGGACTGGCCCGCGCTGCCGGTGAACTTGAGTTCGATCGTGTCCTCGGGCAGGCCCTTGGCACCGTATTTCCGCGAGATCTCGCTGCCGGTGATGGTGCCGACGACGCGGTTGACGTTGATGATCGGCAGCTCCACGCGGACGTGCTCGCCGCGCTCGATGGCGGGCTTGCAGAGGGTGAGCAGGTGGGTGTTGTCGAGAGCGGTCTTGAGGCCGTGGTCCTGGGCGATCTGCTGATAGGCGCCGACATTTTCGCCGACATCCGGCTTGTGGAAGATGCTGGTGAGATCGACGCCCTTGGCCTTCCAGTGCTCGGTCGCTTCGTTGGTGTCGAGGCACTCCACATGGCCGACCATTTCGTTGATCGTGCGGAAACCCAGCTCAGCCATGATCTCGCGGAATTCCATGGCGATGAAGGTCATGAAATTGACGACATGCTCCGGCTTGCCCTCGAAGTTTTTGCGAAGCTCGGGGTCTTGGGTGGCGATGCCGACCGGGCAGGTGTTTTTCTGACAGACGCGCATCATCAGGCAGCCGACAGTGACCAGCGGTGCGGTGGCGAAACCAAACTCCTCGGCACCAAGCAAGGTGGCGATGGCGACGTCGCGACCGGTCTTGAGCTGGCCGTCCGTTTCCAGAACCACTCGGCTGCGGAGGTCGTTGAGCAGGAGGATCTGGTTGGTTTCCGCGAGACCGAGTTCCCATGGGGCACCGGCGTTGAAGATGGAGGAGGAGGGCGATGCGCCGGTTCCGCCGTCGTGGCCGGAGATGAGGATCACATCCGCGTGGGCCTTGGCGACGCCAGCGGCGATGGTGCCGACGCCGACTTCCGCCACCAGCTTCACGTTGATGCGGGCGCGGGTGTTGGCGTTTTTCAGGTCGTGAATCAGCTCCGATAGATCTTCGATCGAGTAGATGTCGTGGTGCGGAGGAGGCGAGACGAGGCCGACTCCGGGAGTGGAGTAACGGACCTTGGCGATCCACGGATAGACCTTGGAGCCGGGGAGTTCGCCGCCTTCACCGGGCTTGGCACCTTGGGAAATCTTGATCTGGATTTCGTCGGCGTTGACGAGGTACTCGCCGGTGACGCCGAAGCGCCCCGAAGCGACCTGTTTGATGGCGGAGCGCTTGCTGTCGCCGTTTTCCATCGGGATGTAGCGTTCCGCATCTTCGCCGCCTTCGCCGGTGTTCGACTTGCCGCCGATGCGGTTCATGGCGATGGCGAGGGTTTCGTGGGCTTCCTTGGAAATCGAGCCCCACGACATGGCGCCGGTTTTGAAGCGCTTGGTGATCGCTTCGATGGATTCCACCTCGTCGATCGGCACGGGCGTGCGGTTGCCGCGGAATTTCATCAAGCCGCGCAGGGTGGAGAGGTTCTCGCTCTGGTCGTTGACCTTCTTCGCATACTGCTTGAAGACCTCGTAGCTGCCGGTGCGGGTGGCCTTCTGGAGAAGGTGGATGGTTTCCGGGTTGAAGAGGTGGTATTCGCCATCACTGCGCCATTGATAGACGCCGCCGGTGTCGAGCGCGACGTCCTCGGCCTCGATGTGTCTATCCGGGAATGCCTGGCGGTGGCGGATGAGCGCTTCCTCGGCGATCTGGTCGAGGTCCGAGCCCTCGCAACGGCTGGAAGTGCCGCAGAAGAACTTGTTCACCAGGTCGGTGGCGAGGCCGATGGTTTCGAAAATCTGCGCGCCGCGGTAGGAGGCGACGGTGGAGATTCCCATCTTGGCCATGGTTTTCACCACGCCTTTGATCGAGCCCTTGAGGAAGTTGTAAGTCGCCTTTTCGAGGGTGATGTCGAGCATGTCGTCCTCGATCATCTTGTGGATGGACTCGAAGGCCATGTAAGGGTTGATCGCGTCGGCACCATAGCCGATGAGCGTCGAGAAGTGGTGGACTTCGCGGGCCTCACCGGTTTCGAGCACGATCGAGACGAGCGTGCGCGTGCCCTTGCGGACGAGGTAGTGGTGGATGCCGCCCATCAGCAGCAGCGTCGGAATGGCGGCGTGGCCCTTGTCGATTCCCCGGTCGGATAGAATGAGGATGTTGAATCCCTCGGCGATGGCCTGGTCGGCGGCGGAGCAGATCCGGTCGAAGGCGGCCTCGAGTCCGTTGCCGTCCTGGTTGGCAGGGAAAAGCGCGTCGATGGTGGTGGCCTTGAAGCCGTCGAGTTCGATCTCGCGAAGCTGGGCGAGCGCCTCGTTGTCGATGAGCGGGCTGTCGAGACGGATCATGCGGCAGCTTTTCGGGCCGGGCGCGAGCAGGTTGCCCTCGGAACCGAGGAAGGTTTCCGTGGACGTGACGAGCTCCTCGCGGATGCAGTCAAGCGCCGGGTTGGTGACCTGGGCGAAGATCTGTTTGAAGTATTGATAGAGGTGCTTCGGCTTGCTGGAGAGCACGGCGAGCGGCGTGTCATTGCCCATCGAGGAAATCGGCTGGACGCCGGTCGAGGCCGTCGGCCCGAGCAGCATGCGGAGATCCTCGTAGGTGTAGCCGAACGCGAGCTGACGCTCGAGAATGCGGGCGGGCTCGATTGTTTTCGGCGAGCTGGCGACCGGCAGATCCTTGAGCGTGACGCGGTTGTCAGCGAGCCATTGGCGGTAAGGCTTGGCGGAGTAAACGCGCTTTTTCACCTCCTCATCGGGGACGATGCGGCCTTCCTTCATGTCCACGAGGAACATTTTGCCGGGGCGCAGGCGGCCTTTTTCGACGATCGTCATCGGATCGAGATCCGGCACGACGCCGACTTCGGAGGCCATGATGACGAGGTCGTCGTCGGTGACATAATAGCGGCTCGGGCGGAGGCCGTTGCGGTCGAGCACGGCACCGATTTGCTGGCCGTCGGAGAAGGTGATGGAAGCCGGGCCGTCCCATGGCTCCATCATGCAGGCGTGGAATTCATAAAACGCCTTCTTGTCCTCATCCATCATGGTGTGACGCTCCCAAGGCTCGGGAATCATCATCATCATCGCGTGGACGAGGTCGTAGCCGCCGTAGTGCATGAACTCCAGAGCGTTGTCGAAACGGGCGGAGTCCGAGCCATCTTCGTTGATGACCGGGAAAATATTCTCAATTTCCGTGCCGAAAAGATCCGACTGGCAGAGCGCCTGGCGGGCCTTCATGAAATTCGCGTTGCCCATGACCGTGTTAATCTCGCCGTTGTGGGCGATGAAGCGGTTCGGGTGGGCGCGCGACCAGCTCGGGAAGGTGTTGGTCGAGAAACGGGTGTGCATCAGCGCTAGGGCCGACTCGTAATCCGGGTCGAGAAGGTCCGGGAAATAGGTGGAAAGCTGACAAGGCGTGAGCATGCCCTTGTAAATCATCGTTCGCGCGGAGAGGCCGGTGACATAGTGGTAGTCCGCGCCGGGGAAGGAGTTGCCCTTGGTGCCGTGGACATCGCGGAACTGGTTGGGCACCTCGTTGTTGCGGATCCATGCGCCCACCCGCTTGCGGATGACGTAGAGCTTGCGCTCGAAAGCCATCGGGTCGGTGATATCGTCGCTTTTTCCGATGAAAACCTGCTTGATGACCGGCTCGTAGCGACCTGAAGTTTTGCCAAGGATCTCGCTCTTCACCGGCACCGTGCGCCAGCCAAGGAACTTCTGACCTTCCTCGCGGATGACGAGCTCGAATACCTGCATCGCGACCTCGCGCACCGAAGCTTCCGGCGAGAAAAACGCACAACCCGAGCCGTAATCGCCCTCGGGTGGCAGCTCGATGCCTTTTTTCGCCATTTCACGACGCAGAAACTTGTCGGGCATCTGGGTGAAAATCCCAGCGCCGTCGCCGGTCGCCGGATCCGAGCCGCTGGCACCGCGGTGGTCCATTTGTTCGTTCATCGTGAGCGTTTTCACGATGATGTCATGCGACCGTTTCCCTTTCAAATGGGCGATGAAACCGACGCCGCAGGCATCTTTTTCACGCGATGGATGCCAAAGGCCTTGTGGTTCAGGCCAACCAAATGGGGATGTCTGCGATGTGGGCATTGAGGTCATTGAGGAAATCGAAATTAGGCATGCCGAGTCACCGCGCAAGGTGGTGAATCGGGAAAATAGACGGATGGATCGCTCCTGGATTGCCCTGGAAAGCCTGATAAATCAGGGGTTTTCGATGACAGCGGAAGAAACGGGCGGAAATCTGCTTTCCGCAGGGGGGGCTGTCAAGACCGGGGGTGTAGTCCGCTGTCCGGTCAATTTGTTGCCGGTGCTGGCGATGCAGGCACGTCGAGCGCGTGGACCTTAAACGACGCGTCTTTCGAATAAGGCTTCTTGATGAATTTCGCCGCGAAACTTTTCAGATACGCCGTCCACTTTTCCGCCGTGGTGATGTCCCCCTGGCCTTCCCAGCCGAATCCGGAAAACCAACGGATCCCGCCGTCGGCATCGGTGCGGGCGAGGCAGAGGGCTTGCGTGTGACCGCTGGCGTCGGTGTGGGGCATCATTTTGACCACCCGCGTCGGGTCGATGACCACGCCGGTGCCGAGACCGTAGCCGTCGAATTTTTCCCAGATCATCATCGCGCCGGACTTGGGCGAGAAGGCCGGCGTGCTCTCTTTCACCTGCGGGGCGAGGCCGATGGCGACTTCCAAGCTCGCGGCGGGCTTGCCGTCGAGGGTGAAGCGCGAGTCGCTTTGGAAAAGCCGCTGGCCCATGATCAGGGTGATGCGCTTGGTTTCGCGGAGAATTTTGCCATTCAAGTCGCTGGCGTAGTCGAGCTCGAAGGCGACGCGCTCCGGCGTGTTTTCGATCACGCGGTGGGCGATGAATGTGTCGGAATTGTGGAGCTGACCGTCCGCCCAGACGGAGATGCCGCCGCAGCCGCGGGTGTCGCCGACTTTATAGACGTCGTAGCCCTCGCCCTGGTCGTCGTGGTAGGGCTTGTTGACTTTTCCGTAGGGGAGCTTGAGGCGGTCCTCGATGTACCACTTGTCGATGATCGGGTAGGGGACACGCTTGAACCAGCAGTCGAT
>JBEDKU010000100.1:0-11735 GCA_041172045.1 Verrucomicrobiota bacterium
GCGACGGTGATGGCACCGTCAAGTGATCCGTTCACCAGCGACAGCGCGCTGCCGGAGAGGGTGTAGCCGGAGTTGTTAAAGGTGATTCCACCACCAGCCAGAACCGTTCCCGAAAGGGTCACCGCATAAGTGCCGTCCGTGCCCGCGCCGAAGATGGCGGAGTCGAGACTGCTATTGTTCCACTGGGTGTTCGCGCCGGTTGTTTGATTCAACCAGTTTCCGGCACCAGACGCCCAGGTGCCATCGCCGTCTTGGGCTTCGGCGACGCTTGGATTCACATCCCATGTCAAAGGAGATGACTGGAGCACGAAGTTCCTGTCCTGCAGGCTGGGCCCTACCGTCACCGGGTTGGTGAAACCATCCGGGGTGCCCGACAAGACGGTGAGCGTGTAAGTGCCCGCCGCCAAACCGGTGATGATGTAACGGCCGCTCGAATCCGAGGTGGCCTTCAGCGTCGTGGGCGAGGCCGTCACGACGACCCCTGCCAGGGGATTGCCCTGAACCGTCCTCACCAAACCCTCGATGAAAAACGTGCCGGTCGCGCCCACTTGGACCACATAGTCCGCAGAAGTGGTGAGCCCCTTCATGTCCGAAACCGTGCACTTCACGACATAAACTCCGGCTGTGGGCCAGCTCTTGCTGGCGGTGGGGCTGTTGCTGGTTGACGTCGTTCCATTGCCCCAATCCCAGAAGTAGGCGAGCGTGTCGCCATTCGGGTCGCTGGCGGTGCAGGTGAAGGTGACATTGGCATTGATCGCCGGGTTGGAATGGCTTGCGGTGACGCTAGCCACTGGCTTGAGATTGCCTGAAACGTTGCCACGGGTCGTCGTGACATCGATCCAATTGACACCGTCCGGGTCCGTGCCGCGGGCCACCGGGGTGAGGTGGATGCCTGCCGCAGTGTCGGAGAAGGTCATACCGATCGGCAGAACAGCGTCAGTCTTTTCAGAAGTGTCCGGCCTCATATCGAGCAACAGCGGCTGTTGCTGGCCGCCAGCGATGTTCGCCCAGTTCACCAGCACGCCATTCTGCATGCCGAAGTTCGTGCCATAGAGCTGACGGTGTTCGATCCAGTAATCATCCGAGCTGCCGGCACGATCCACAACCAGCGCCCGCTTGTTTCCATCCGCCTGATTCTTGTCCATCGCCCGGATGCGCGTGGTGGTCGTGCCATTGGTTGTGATTTTCACCAAATCAGCGTCGGGCACCCAGTCGAGAAAGTTCTTCACACTGGCACCGAAGTGCCGCGAAGTATGCGGCGATGAACCGACGCCCATGATGTCGAAGATGTTGCCATAATCCCAAACTTCGCCCGGGCCGATGACCGTGCCATTATCCGTGTCCCATGCGCCGGAATGGTAGAGGCCGAAATTATGCCCCACCTCGTGCGCACAGGTTTTGAGGTTCCACTGCGAGTTGTGCAGCCACGCCCCACGCGCGCCAACAAAAGCCACGCCCGCAGTGTTAGGAATGACCGGTTGAGCGCCGGTGACCACCACTTCGTAGGTGTAGTTGGTGTAATTGTATCCTGCGGCCGTCGCTGCAGTGCGTGCGGCGGAGAGGACCCGACTGAATGAGTTGTAATAAGATGCATTGTTCGGCAGCCGCAGAACCGGCGTGAACGAGGAACCCTGACCGTTCAACGCGAAGGAGGCTTTATCATTCGACATGTCCTTATAAACCGAATTCATGTCGGCAATGAGGCTCTGCAACGTGGAATCCGACGCGCTTCCTCCTTGAAAATCCGGGAAATCAACACGGATGATCAACAAGTTTTTCGGGCCCTCGGTCATAGGACTGTAGGCGATCACGCCGTCCAGATCCGAAGCCAAGGCCGCAGTGGCACCGGATTGCTCGGCACCTTCCGCCAGCAGCAGGGCCGCCACGGCTTGGGTTTCATCGGGGTAGCGAATCATCCGGTCGTCGCCAAATGCGATCACCGGCCCATCCGCAGCGTCGGTCTGCTCCTGCGATTCGCCCACCGGTTGTCCGGCCTCTACCCGGGCGGCGACCTCCGAAGGCTCCAGCACGCGGCCGGGAAATTCCGAAAGCGCCAGCTTGCCATCGAGCGCCACGCCGTGGATGGCGATGTTGTCGCGGGTCGGTATGGCACTGCGGCGGCCGTAGGTGTGGACGTCAAGCACCTTGCCGTCTTGCAGCGTTGCAGCGTGCGTCGTCATGCAGCAGCGGTCGTTGTCCAAGGTCGTTGACTGCACCAGCAGGTCGCCCTGTGCGTCCACGCGCTCCTCCAGCAAGACCGCAATCTCCTCCGGCAACTGCCGCCGCACGGAATCCGGCACCGCGAGTTCCAGCGCCCGCCGCGGGTTCTTCTCGATCAGGGCCTGCAGCTCATCGCGGCGCTTCCGCGCCAGCTCGAGGCCATGCTGCAAACCCGCGCCAGCTCTGGCAGCGGGTAGCGCCGCCGTCCAGCGGCGGAACTCCTCAAAGATCGGTTCCGGCATGGGTTCCTCCCAACGGAGATCCGTCCGCCTGGGCAACTTCAGGTCCGACGCTTCTCTTGGCAAGAACGCCTGCCCGGCTGCGGACGCCGAGCTCAGGGGACCTAGAGACGCTTTTTTTGCCAATCCTCCTGCAGGCTTTGCCGAAACCGCCACTTTCGCTGCGGTGTCGGTTTCTGAAGCGGGCGGAGTCTGGGAACGCCATAACAGCAGCAAAAGAAGCAGGCAGACAGGAAGCGCCGGGAGAAAGGGATGGAAACGTTTCATATCCTGCGAAGGTTCTCGTTAGGGCTGTTCCCAATAAACCGTTTTCCCGTCGCCCATCTCGAAGACCAGTTCCGCACCGGACATGATGTCGGCGTAGTCGATGAAGGGAGCGGTTAAGGGCTTGCCGTTGAGCGTGACGCGCTGCACGTAAGGCTGCTCTTTTCCGCCGTCCTGCATCTTCACCACGAAGGCCTTGCCGTCCTTCAACGGAACGCGCGCCTCGGGGAACAGCGGGACACCGATCGAAAAGCGGGTGTCACCGGGAGCCACTTGATAGATCCCCATCGAACTCAGAATGAACCATGCGGACATCTGGCCGCAGTCTTCATTACCGATGATGCCACCCGGTGTGGCCTTGTAGAAATCCGTCGTGATCTTGTGGATGATTTCCTGGGTGCGCCACGGCTGCTCGACCCAGTTGAATAGGTAGGCGATGTGGTGGCTCGGCTCGTTGCCGTGGGCGTATTGCCCGATGAGGCCGGTGATGTCGCCGGAGATCTCCTCGCCGGTGAGGGTCGAATCGGTGGTGAAGAGCTCGTTGAGTTTTTTGGCAAAGGGTTCCTTGCCGCCGAACAGTTCGATCAAGCCGGGCACATCGTGCGGGGCGAACCAGGTCCACTGCCAAGCGTTGCCTTCGGTGTATTCGCCGGCGGTGTGGTGGGAATCCGTGGGATTGAAGGGTGTGACCCATGAGCCATCCTGTTTCTTGCCGCGCATGAATCCGGTTTCCTTGTCGAAGTAGTTGCGGTAGCGCCCGGCGCGTTTGCCGCATTCCTTGGCGATATCGTCGCGGCCCATGCCTTTGGCCATGGTGGCGATGTTCCAGTCGTTGTAAGCGAATTCGAGAGCTTTGGAGACCGACTTGAGCTCAAGGTCCGCCGGGATGTAATCCATGGTGGCGTTGTAGAGCTTGGCCTTGGGCATCAGGTCTTTTTTCACCTCCTCGGTGTGATAGGGAATGGGCTTCTTATCGTCATATTTCGACGAGAACACCACCGCTTCCATGGCCTTCTTCAGGTCGTAGTCGCGCAGGCCTTTCACATAGGCATCCGCGATCACCGGGACGGCGTGGTAGCCGATCATGCAACCGGTGTAGTTGGAGGCGAGGTCCCACATCGGCAGGATGCCGCCCTCGTCGTATTTACGGAGCAACGAGCGTATCCACTGTTGGTCCCGCTCCGGATCGATGATGGTGTAGAGCGGGTGCTGGGCGCGGAAGGTGTCCCACAGCGAGAAGACGGTGTGGTTGGTGTAGGCGGGATCCTGATGGATCTTCTGGTCCATGCCACGGTAGCGTCCATCGACGTCGCTGGCGATGTTAGGGGAAATGGCGCTGTGATAGAGTGCGGTGTAGAAGATCTTCCGCTGGTCGTCGCTGCCACCCGTTACCTGGATGTGGTTGAGTTGCTTCAGCCATTGCTGCTTGGCTTTCGCCACCACGCCGTCGAAATTCCAATCGGTGATTTCGGCCATCAGATTCCCCTTGGCCCCGTCCATGTCCACCGGACTTATACCCACCTTCACCAGAACCTGCTCGTCCTTGTGGGTCGCAAACTTCAGCTTCACCTTGATTTGCCTGCCCTTGGCTTGCTCGCCAGCCAGCAAGACGTCATCCGAATACAACTCGGCGACGAATGGTTTCGAAAACACGGCATGAAAGTGGATGCGGCGATTGGGCGCCCATCCTTTGACATGTCTCCAGCCGCGGATTTCGTGATCGTTGAGGACTTCGATTTCCGCTTCCACCGTCTGGCGGTTCTGAAGACTGTGCTTGAGGTCGATGACGATGCCGGCTTCCTCTGCCTTCGGGAACGTGTAGCGGTGGATGCCCGCTCTTGGCGTGGCGGAGAGTTCCGCCCTCACCTGGAAACGGTCCAGCAGGACGCGGTAATATCCCGGACTCGCGACCTGGTTCTGCTTGTCGTAAGCAGAGCGATAGCCGTAGTCGGGCTTATTCGGAGTTCCGGACCCGATGCCGACCGTGCCGGTGAAGGGCATCATCAACACGTCGCCATAGTCGCCGATCCCGGTGCCGCTGAGGTGGGTGTGGCTGAAGCCCCAGATCTCCGTATCGGCATCATAGTAGCCGCCGCAGGCATCCCAGCCAGAGGTGCGGGTGTCCGGGCTGAGCTGCACCATCCCGAAGGGGGTCGTGGCTCCCGGAAAGGTGTGGCCGTGGTAGCCGGTGCCGATGAACGGATCGACGTGCTTCAGCGCACTGTCTCCCGTAGGTGCGGCATTGAGATGCAACATCCCTGCAACCAGCAGCATGCCAAGGGATCTCGGGAAAATTCGATTTATGTTAGCTGGGTGACAGGACACTGGAACTTGTTTTCTAAAGGGTTCATCCTGCGCCTCCGGGCAACAGAACGCCCTAGTAAACGAGGAAAGTGCAAGCATTGGGTAGTCCTCAAAGTGACGACACGGGCGGAGCTGCCTCACTCACCTCCCGCAGCCCCATGCGCGAGGTGGCATGAAAAACAGCAAAACGAAACCGGCCGGCCCCAACGATGCCGACCGGCTTGAGTTCAGCGATTTGCTCGGAACCAGTTCAGTTCGAAAGCACCTGCAGGCGCAGGATTTTTCGCCGGCGTGCCCGGGGTAGTGGTGAATAAGATGGTGCTGCTGATCTCGTCGTTCACATAGGATCCACCGGTGACTCCATCACCAAACACCGGGAACCCATGTGAAATAGTCCTCGAAGTGAGAACACGGGCTTAACTGCGGAGCTTCGTGAAGACCTCTCGCTCAATCCGGCATCTTGAGTTGGATGTCCTTGTAATAGGTCGTGCTTTCGGGGTCGTGCCCTTGGATAGCGAAGGTGCCACCGCCCAGTTTGCGGCCGGGCATGTTCTGTAGGGCCTTCGCCGGATCGAAGCCCTCAGGCTCGGTCCATTCGACCGTGGTCTTTCCGTTCACCCTCAGCGTGATCGTATTCCCTTTGACGGAGATGTGGTAGTCGAACCACTCACCATCGGTGTTCGGCGCTTGTTCCACAACGAGGTTTTCCAAACTTCCCGGAGGGGCCTTCTGCTTGGATGCCAACACGAGAACATTCACCACGCCATAGAGGCTGCCAGTTTTCTTCGGGTCCTTGTGGCTGGCGTTGACCTGGCACTCGTAGCCCTTCGACGGCCAGCCGGATTCCTCATACTCCGTGTGAAAATAAACTCCTCCATTGGCCTTCGGCATGGTCTTCACTTTGAGCCTCAACTCGAAGTCCGTGAACGACGCCTTGCCGTCCCCTCCGGCGTAGAACAGGTGGGCGCGCCCGCCACTGACTTTCAGCGCACCATCCTCGACCGAGAAGCAACCCGGCGTCTCCTCGTTCGACTTCCAGCCGGTCAGATCCTTTCCATTGAAGATGGAAACAAACCCCTCCCCGGCTGTCGCAACGGATGCGAGCACAGCAAAGGCGGATGCGAGAAACATGATCGTTTTTTTCATCCCGGCGATTCAAGGAGAGCAAAGCGCGGTTGTCCAGTGACGAGGTGTCCGCGCGTAGTCCACAAAGTGATGACACGGACGGTTATCCTTGGCAAAGCGGCGCGCAAGCGGGTTACGGTGACTGCCGAACGTTTCAACCTGCGTTTTCCACAGTAAATCATGCGCCCATTTGACAAGCCCACTTCTTCGAGCCCGCGCTATGGATCGATCATCTCCGGCAAGTTTGCCGCCAGAGTGTGCACCTTGATGCTGGCGTCCGCCTCGGTCCTTCCGGCGGTCACACCCGTGCCGGCGGACATCCTTCCCGAGTCGATTCCCGGCGCGAAGCCGCGCAACGTGGTCTTCATCCTCTCGGACGACCACCGTTATGACGCCATGAGTTTCTTGGGCCATCAATTCGCCAAGACGCCGGTCATGGACTCGCTGGCGGCGAACGGCGCCTACATGAAGAACGCGCTGGTCACCACCGCCCTGTGTTCGCCGAGCCGCGCGTCGATCCTAACCGGCCTCTACACCTTCCGTCACCGCGTCATCGACAACAACCGGTCCATTCCGCCTGGCACAGTCTATTTCCCGCAGTATTTGCAGAAGGCGGGTTATGCCACCTGCTTCATCGGGAAATGGCACATGGGCGGGGAAAGCGACGAACCACAACCGGGCTGGGATCACTGGGTGAGCTTCCGTGGCCAGGGCGAGTATGTCCCCCCTACCCCGGACTACACCCTCAACGTGGATGGCAAACGCGTGAAACAAAAAGGCTATATCACCGGAGAACTCACCGACTATGCCGTCGACTGGCTCAAGCAACAAAAGCCCGCCGAAAAACCGTTCTGCCTCTATCTGTCGCACAAGGCGGTGCACGCCAACTTCACGCCCGAGCCGAAGTATGAGGATAGCCTCAAGGACCTTCCCTTCACCCGCCCGGCGACCGAGGCCAGCACCCCTGGAAACCTGCTGCGGCCGCGCTGGCTGCGTGACCAGCGCAACTCGTGGCACGGCGTGGATTTCCCCTACCACAGCAAACTCGATATCGAGGGCTACTACAAGCGCTACTGCGAGGCGCTGCGCTCAGTGGACGACAGCATCGGCCGCGTGCTCCAGCAGTTGAAGGACATGGGCATCTACGAGGAAACCCTCGTCATCTACATGGGCGACAATGGCTTCATGTTCGGCGAACACGGCTTGATCGACAAACGCGTGGCCTACGAGACCTCCATGCGCGTGCCAATGCTCGTGCAGTGCCCGGCCCTCATCAAGGGCGGCACCGTGGTCAACGAGATGATCGCCAACATCGATGTCGCGCCGACGATCATGCAGGCGATGGGCCTGAAGGCGCCGGCCCACATGGACGGCAAGAGTTTCCTGCCGCTGGCCGAGGGCAGGGGCATTCCGTGGCGCGAGCAATTCCTCTACGTCTATTACTGGGAGAAAAACTTCCCGCAGACCCCCACCACCTTCGCGATCCGCAGCGACCGCTACAAATACATCACCTACTACGGCCTTTGGGATGCCGATGAATTTTTTGATATCCAGAACGATCCGGATGAAAGCCGCAACCTGATCCATAATCCGGCGCATCAGAAGCAGGTCAAGCAGATGGAGAACAAACTCTATCAAATGATGGGCGAACTTGGCGGAATGGAGATCCCACTCAACCAGCCGGCCGGCGGCGTCAACAACATCCGCCTGCGCAGCCGCGGCGGCGAGCACGCCTCCGATTTCCCTCCACCAATGGTCGTGGACGAACCGGTCAACACCAACGCCAACTAAGGTCCGCACCCTTGTCATGAGAATCCCTCTTCAGTCCCTCTTTCCAATACTTACCCAGCTCTGCCCCGCCATCCCCGGCGATGTGCGATCATCCTTTGCTCGGATGCATGTCGTTATATGTTCGAGCGATGATATGCCTTCCTAGACGACAGCTCTTCCCAGCCACCCGTCGAGAGGCCTGTCATCGCCACATCATGAAACCGATTCTTCCTTTCACTTTTAAAATTCCGTCAATCCCAATGACATGGGCAGTGGGTGTCAGCACCGTCCTTGCCGGCGATCCGAATCCGGCGAACCCTCCGTCCCGGCAGAACCAGCCACCCGCGGTTCAGGCAGACGAAACCCGCTGGGGCGGTGGTCCGGAGATACGGACCCTGATCGCGAAATTGCCATCGGGTGCCAGACATCATCTGGACATCGCCTATGTTGCCGGAACCAAGCCCGGTCACAAACCCGACTCAGTGCAGAATCTCGACTTGTTCGTGCCTCCCGGGAAAGGACCTTTCCCGCTCGCTTTCTGGATTCATGGCGGGGGCTGGCACAGCGGCGGCAAGGGAGTTACCGGGATTCAGCTCGCACTGAAATTCCTGCCCAAGGGATTTGCGCTGGCGTCCATCAACTATCGCCTGACGGCAGATGCGCCGTTTCCCGCGCAGATTGAAGATTGCAACGCCGCCTTGCTTTATCTGCGGCAACGCGCTGCTGATTTCCACCTCGATAAGGATCGCGTCGGCACTCTGGGACACTCCGCCGGGGCGCACCTGGCGGCGCTCATGGCGGTCACCGGTGACCGCCAGCGTTTTTCTGCCGAGACCGGCGCGTCCACCCGTGTGCAGGCGGCGGTCTGCTGGGCCACGCCCGCCGACTTGGATCGCGAGCGTGGCGACTGGCCGGAGACCTCAATGATGCATAATGACACGAGCGCCCCTCTGTGGGCGTTTTTCCCCGGCAAAAGTTACGATGGGGCTTTCGCGCGCACGGCCAGTCCGGCTTCCTATGTTCATGCGGGCGCACCGCCCATGATCATCGTCCACGGGGCGCAGGACAATCTCGTGCCTCCCGGCCAGGCCGTCGCCTTTGCGGAGGCCCTGAAGAAGGTGGGCGTGCCGGTGACCTTGCGCGTTGACCCGGATCGCGGCCATAATGTGATGAACGCACGTTCCACGGATGAAGCGGTCGCTTTTTTCCAGCTTATCCTGAAGCCCCTCAAGCCGTGATTCAGGTCGTTCCAAGGTTCCGTGTTCCGACAACCCAGCCGCCGCCAAAATAGAAAACGACGGCCGGACGCCGGTCGGTGGCCTTCCAGGCCGGAGGTTTATCGATGAAAAGCTGCAGTTCGCAGTCGCCGGCTTTTTTGTAAGCCAGCGTCTCGCTGGATAATCCGGCGGCGCTAGGCGTGGCTGACGATGCCGCCAGCAGCAGAGTGGTGATGATCGGGATGAGGAATTCCATGCCTCCTGTTTACTGACGACTGCGTCCGGATTCTTCGATGCGCTTCATTTCGGCCTCCAGTCGGGTGACGATGTCAGGATGAATCAGGTAGAGGTTTTTTGTTTCCGCCGGGTCGTCGCGGAGGTTGTAGAGCTGGCCTTTGGGGTCACCGGGTTCCGGTTTGATCTTCGCAGGCTTTGAGAATCCACCGGAGCCAAGTTGATTGATGAGTTTCCAGTCTCCCGAACGGATCGACATGGTGGAAAAATCGCCCGCCTGCATCACGATCGGGCCGCGGACAGGTTGGTCACCGGGTTGGCGGTCCTCCAGCACGGGCAGAATACTGAAACTGTCCGGACCGGCACCGTTGGCCAGTGGCTGCCCGCAGATGTCCGAAAGAGTCGCCAGCAGATCGGTGAAGCAGATCGTTTGGTCGGCCACGGTGCCGGGCTTGACCCGTCCGAGCCAGCGGACGATGAAAGGAATGCGGTGCCCTCCTTCCCAGGCGTCGCCCTTGATGCCGCGCAGGCCGCCGGAGGCATCGTGACCGAATTTTCCGACATCCTGCGGATTCCAGACCGGGCCATTGTCGGAGGTGAAAATCACCAGGGTTTCACCGGTCACGTCCGCTTGCTCCAACGAAGCGAGCACCCGGCCGATCTGCGCGTCCACCATCATGACGAAGTCGCCATACATCCCGGCTCCGCTTTTCCCGGCGAATTCTTTCGTGGGCAGCCATGGCGTGTGAGGCGCGGGATAGGCGAGATAGAGCATCCAGGGTTTGGTGTCCGCCGGGCTTCTCGCGGCTTGCTCATGGATGATGGAGCAGGCTTCTGCGGTGAATTTCGGCAGGACATCTTTGAGCTGCAAATCAGGGGCGATTCCACCTTCCCGCCAAAAGGCACCTTGGATCGGTGACCAGCCGGCCGAGTGATTTTCGGCGATGTGATCCGTTGGAGGAGTGACCGCGCGGTCTCCCCGGATGTAAAAGTAAGGCGGGATATCGGTGGAGGCGCGCAACCCGAAGAAGCGGTTGAACCCGCAATCCAACGGTCCGCCCGGCAGCGGTTGGTCGAAGCCGTTTTCACGGAAGCCGAGATGCCATTTACCAACCATCGCGGTGTCGTAGCCTTGATCGCGGAGCAATGAGGCAATGGTCACCTGGCCCTTTTCGATGAGCGGCTGTGTCGGCCAGACGGAAACATCCGTGCGAAACGGATAGATCCCGGTCATCAGTCCGTAGCGCGATGGATGGCAGAGCGGTCCCGGCGCGTGGGCGTCGGTGAAACGCATTCCCTCGCTGGCCAGGCGATCGATATGCGGTGTCGGAATTCTGGAATCCGGATTATAACAACCCGGATCTCCATAGCCCATGTCATCGACGAGGATGAGCAGGATGTTGGGTCGATCCGCCGCCTGGACGCCGGCACAAAGCCCGCTGAAAAAGATGGCGAAGATCTGAAGTTTCGTCAGGACCATGGGAACGTCATTCAAACCATAAAAGCGGGGACGCCAACCCTCGAGTCAGCGGCCCCGCAGTTGATTCAGAGAAAACCCATTAACTCCGAAAATCATTCATGTTACCTGAACGGAAAGCGATCAGGGCAACTGGGTCACTTTGAGACGGGCGAAGTTTTTGACCGGGGTGCCCGGCGTGAAGGTATAGGAGATCGCGCCCGCGCTTTCCACGACCGGGGGTTTGGGCAGCGTGGTCCATGAACCGGCGGTGAGCAAGGTGGAACTCTCGATATCGTAGGTGAGGCCGCTGGTGCCTTCGCGCTTGGTGAAGCTGAGAGTGCTTGCGTTGAAGGTGCCGATGGCGGGGTTGCCCACGGTTGGATCCTGGCCGGCGATGGCGTATTCGATAAGATTGCTGATGCCGTCCTTGTCGAAGTCATCAATAGGGCCTTGCTGACCACCCGGAACCGTGCCGTTGGCGAAGGTGCCGGTGATCCACGAAGAGAAGCCGGCAGGCGTGGCGGCGCCTACCGTCAGGGTGCCGTCGCCAGTGATCTGGGAGATGCCGATGACCGGTGAGGCCGAACCCACTTTTCCATAGACCCCGTTCGTTTGCTGGGTGCTGCCGATGACGAGTTTGTCCACTTGGTCGGTGCCGGTGTAGGTGAGGTCCAGTGTTGCTCCGGTCGCGGCGATGGTGACGGTGGAGGCGTCATTGCCGGGGTTGGCGTTGAGCGGGTCCGGGGCGTTGGAAAGCCTGACGAGGCCGGCGTTGACCGTGAGGTTACCCGGGTAGGTGTTCGCGCCGCTGAGGATCATGAGCGAGGTCGCGCTGTTCTGGGTGATGCCGGTGACGTTCGATCCGATACCGGCGCTGATGGTGGTGTCGCCGGTGGCGGTGCC
>JBEDKU010000101.1:0-4050 GCA_041172045.1 Verrucomicrobiota bacterium
GTGCCAGCCTGGAAACATCGGCGTGATGGAAGTCATTGATGATCAATGAGCAAATATCAAGCCAACTCGTGGAAAATCTAACGTAATTTTACCCCAAACGACCCTTAAGTTAGCGCCATTCAGGACTGACCCGAAACACAAAAAGAGCGTGGCTGCCGGGGATTTTGAGGCGGCTGGCGACTGCCTGAGCGAGTCCCACCGCGATGGATTCAAGGCGATGCTGAGCGATCTCGGACCGGTCGCAGCTTCCATCATGCTGACCGACTTTGGCGAACTTCAGCAGATTAACTTAGATGATGATCTCGCCATCTATGCCGGCGAGATCACGACCCCCGAAGGCTCTATAACTTTCCTGGTTGACTGCGTTAAAGAAGAGGGCTTATGGAAAATCTTTTCTTTCTAGTGCTCACTCACCACTCAATGATCACCCTCCAGCATAAAAATTTGATTCAATTCTCTCTCGGTTTGGTGGTCCTTGCCTTGCTGGTAGGGACCACCGCGTGCAACCGCTCTCCGAACGAAACTTGGCACTGCTACGATAGGGAGAACAACCCGGTCGAAGGGGTCGTCGTTATATGTCGCTACAGTCTTGCAAATTCTGGTAAAACTGCGGTTAACTGTAGAGTTAGTGATGCTACAGGCCGGCTTGACCTTGATCTTGATGATGATACCCCTGTCGGGCTAATCCGGGGTTTTAATTGTATATATTCGCCGGCATTGCATAACGGAGATGTTGGCTTAGGAGAGCGTTGGCGTGAAGGCAAGCAAGTTCCAGACGTGGCGGTCTATTTCGATGAGTTGAATAATAACATCTACCTGAAGAGCGCAGCGGAAGATCCGGTGATCTGGCATGCAGCGCTAGTCGAATTTATTGGTTCCTACACTATGTCTCGAGGGTTTAATAATGGAGGAATAAAACTCAATAAAGAGCTTTCGACCATAGTTTCCCAGGAGCGGACACTGTTTTTGAAGAAATACGGCGAACAGCAAGTTCCACCAGATTATCTCGAAAACGGCTCATTCCGTCGCTATCGAGATTTTCGTGATCTAGTTCATCAGAAGGATGTTATTCTAAAGTTTAAAGATATTACTCTTCCCTTTCCAAATCCATGATCACAACAAAAACTCTTAATGAATGGGGTCATTGCTCTCGGATCAACATGCTTTCGAGGAAGGGAAGCTTTCTCATCATAGATTTGCGCCGGGCGCGGTCTCATCCCAAACGCAGCCTGCCGATCATCACCCTGAAATAAAACAGCTCCATCTGCGACAGATGGAGCTGATTCGGTGCGAGGTGGATCGTTAGCCGATCAAGGAGCGGGCGGCGGGGTTTCCTCCGGACCACCGCCGCCGGTGCGGTGGATGCGGGAGGCGGTGGCCCACGCGGCGAGGTTCTCGGAATCGCGCCGGTAGCGGTTTTTCACGGAGGTGCTGAGGCTCTTGATGAGGTCACGGGCTTCCTTGACGAGGGCGCGGTTGTGGGCGGTGTCGCCGATGTCATCGAGGCGGTCGTCGGTTTGTTCCGACTTCTTGTCATCGATGGCGGCGAGATCGGTCTGGAGATCGGTGACGAAGTCGGCGGGCATGGAGTAGGCGATGAACTTGGCGGCGGTGGCGGGGACCTGGAGTTTTTTGAGAAACGCGGTGGCGGTGGCGATGATTTCCTGGTGGGTATCCCCGTCGAGGCGGAAGTCCGCGGAGAAGCCGGGCTCCGTGCGGGAGATGGTGCGGGCGGTTTCTGCGATGGCGAGGAGATCGTCCCAGACCTCGTCGAAGAGGTGGTTCCTCGCGCCGGTGGCGGGACTGGCCGGGGTGCCGGGTTTGGAATCCGAGGGAGTCAAGGCGGCGGCGATGACTCTGGCCCGTGTGAAGTGGGTGATGGCCAAACTGCCAACCTCGAAGTCGGCAAGTCGGGGAATGGCGAAGCGGTTGACGTGCCCGAGGGCATCGATCACAGCATTGTCTTTATCTTGGAAGGGAAAATGGATCGACAGGAGGAAACAGAGGAAACGGAGAATCAATGAGTTCGAACGCGGCGCGATTTTCTCAAAAGGTGGGGCAGATTGGGGTTCGATTTCCTCTACAAATGCTTAAACCTCTGTTATCTCCGTTTGCTCCTGTTCAAAATCATTTCGGTTTTTAGGTTTATCGGTCATGGCGGGTGGAGAAGGAGTTTGGTGGTTGGTTCCGAAGTGCCCCTCGCTCCAGCAGAGCGCCGTGCCGGATTGTGATGTGCATGTTTTACAAAGATTAAAAACGAATGATCCGTCACGCCGCCCCTAAAGCCGGCTGTAGCCGAGAGGGTGATAAAACTACTGAATACCAACGAGTTGAATATCGGAGGCCGATGTGGAAGGCATCCGGGATCGATGTGGACAGCACCCGGGACCGATGTGGACGGCACCGGGAACGATGTGGACAGGACCGGGGGCGATGTTCCGGGACCGGGGAGCGATGTGGACAGCACCCGAGATCAATGTGGACAGCACCCGGGGGTGATATTTCAAGAACGGAGACCGATGTGGACGGTAGTGGAGACCGATTCGGACAGCGGCGGGGGCGATGTTTCAGCACCCAAGCCCGATGGGGGAACCGGGGTCAGGAAGCGGGGCGGATCTCGCGGATGGAGCCCGCGGTGATCGACAAGATCGGATTCCTCAAGCTGTGGCCAGGCAACCCGGACAGTTCTGGGCGAAATGGCCGGGTTCGATTTCGTCGAGGGTGGGCGAGGATTTCGTAAGGCAGAGCTCGGGCTTGCCGATGCGGTTGCGCGGTTGGAACGAGCAGCCGGCGGCGGGTTTGGAGAGATCGGGCGGCAGGCCGGGGATGGTGTAGAGCGGCTCGCCCTTCGGATGGGTGGCGGGGATGGATTTCAGTAACGAGCGGGTGTAGGCGTGCAGCGGGTGGCGGAACAGCTCGGATTTTGGCGCGCTCTCGACGATGCGACCGGCATACATGACGTTGATCTTGTCGCACATTTCCGAGACGACGGCGAGGTCGTGGGTGATGAAAATCACAGCGGTGCCGAGCTCGCGCTGGCGGTCGCGGATGAGGTCGAGCACCTGCTTCTGCACGGTGACGTCGAGCGCGGTCGTCGGCTCGTCGCAGATGAGGAGCTCGGGGCGGGTGATGAGAGCCATGGCGATCATGACGCGCTGGCGCATGCCGCCGGAAAACTCGTGCGGATAGGAGTGGATGCGTTTTTCCGGCTCCGGGATGCCGACTTCCGCGAGCGCGTCGATGGCGCGGTGGAGCGCTTCCTTGCCATGGCAGTTTTCGTGCAGGGCGAGCGGTTCGGTGAGTTGGGCGCTCACTTTCATGAACGGGTTGAGCGAGGTCATCGGGTCCTGGAAGATCATCGAAATGCGCTTGCCGCGGATTTTGCGGAGCTGTTTTTCGGGGAGCTCGAGCAGGTCCATGCCGTCGAAAAACGCCCGGCCGGAATGGATGCGTCCCGGCGGCTGGGGGATCAGGCCGAGCAGCGAATAACAGGTGACGGATTTTCCCGAGCCGGACTCGCCGACGATGCCGAGCGTCTGCCCGGGATCCACGGTGAAGGACACGTCCTCCACCGCATGCACGACGCCGTTG
Source organism: Verrucomicrobiota bacterium (assembly GCA_041172045.1). Classification (GTDB taxonomy): domain Bacteria; phylum Verrucomicrobiota; class Verrucomicrobiia; order Verrucomicrobiales; family Akkermansiaceae; genus Luteolibacter. Next base: position 3,592 of record JBEDKU010000101.1, read on the forward strand.
CGGGTGTGGAAGCGGGTGGTGAGGTTCCGGACGTCGAGCAAAGGCATGACGGGGCTGACTTTCACCGCTGGGGTGAAAAGTGCAAGTCCGGCGGGTCCTTTCCAAACATGGAATTGCCGTCTCGCGCGGAAGCCTGCTTACTCGCCCGGAAATCGATCCGAAAACCCTGATGTCCGCCTTTCCCGCCGCCGCCACCCTCATCACCGTCTGGCCGTTTGTCGTGCTAGGGGTCAGTGTCGCGTTCATCGTCGTGTCCATCACGCGGTGGAAGCTGCATCCCTTTCTCGCGCTGGTGCTCGCGGGCCTGGTGGCCGGAGTGCTGGCCCGGATTTTTCCCGAGACCACGGCGGTGGATGGCGTGGTCCTCATCCGCACGCTCGGCGATGTGGTGAAACTGACGATGGAGGGCTTCGGCCGGACGGCGTCGGGCGTCGCCATCTCCATCGGCCTGGCGTCCAT
>JBEDKU010000102.1:0-3310 GCA_041172045.1 Verrucomicrobiota bacterium
GGCACCGTCGGCGACATCACCCTCAACGGCGGTTCCATCACGCCGGGCAACAGCATCGGCACCATCGCCGCCGCTGACATGACTTGGAACAGTCTCGGCATCATGGCGTTCGAACTCAACAATGCGAACAATTCCTCCGATCTGTTGGATCTGTCCGGAGCCTTCCTCAAAGGTTCGGGTGCTGCTTTTGCCTTCAATTTCGTGGGAACAGGCATGAACGGACATACCTACACCTTGGTCGACTTCGCTTCCACGAGCTTCGTCCAAAGCGACTTCAGTTATTCAAATCTTACAAGCGGCTTGTCCGGCAGCTTCGGCCTGACCAGCGGCAACCTCACATTCACCGTTGTCCCCGAACCCAGCGCCGCGATGCTGGTCGGTGGACTCGGTGTGCTCGCCCTGGTGCGCCGCCGCAGGCAATAAGGGGTCTCTAGCGGAACTGTGGAGGATGCCGGCGGGTGGTCCTTCCACCACGGAATGACGGAAAGTGACTGACAGTTCCGGGCGGGGCCAACCGTAAGTGGAACTGTCAAACATGCGACTCCGTGCCGTCATCATTCGAATCCCAATTCTCTTGAAAACCATCCTGACGTGGGCCACCAGCATACTTTTCATCCTGTTCAGCCAGCTTGCCCCGGGGGAGCCTGCGAATCCCGCCGGAGCTGAACGAATCGCCGGACCGTCCGGTCGTGTCGAACGCTTCAGAAATGCTGGCGTGCTCGCCGGATGGACGGGGGCGAACCAGCGCGAAAAGATCACCGAGAGCACGGCCGAGGATCACGACGGAAACGGGCGCAGCCTGCTATGCCTGATGAAAAAAGATGAGGCGGACACCCCCAAAGGTGGCTGCCATGCGGAGATGCATCTCAGCGAGTTCCCGGATGGGACTCCGCTTGCCACCGGCAGCGATTTCAAACTCTTCACATCCCACTGGTTCAAGTTCGATGAGGACTGCCGTAAAATCGACATCGGCATTTGGCAGCTGAAAAACCACAAGGGTCCCGAACAATGGAAATACCTGGTGGCGCTGTGGCTGGAATCGCGTGGCAGTGGCGATGAACTGCTCTTTGAGGTGAATCCTGACGGGGTCGATTACAACATCTACGCCAAGCTCAGCCGCGATGGCTTGGAGCCGCTGAAGCCGGGAGTCTGGCATCACCTCGAAATCGTCGGCCACTACAACTCGAACAAGCAAAGTTGGGCTGCGGTGCGCTTGAATGGCAAAACGCTCACCTGGTATGCCGACCGCGAAGGGACGCAACCGATCGGCATGACTTGGCGCGGAAAGGCTCTACCAGCTATTGCGAACGCAGGCTGGCAGTTTCAAGTCGGTGCCTACGGGTTCTTTAACAAACGGGGGCCCCAGCAAGGCCGTTTGTGGATTGATGATATCCGGGTCGGCACCGAAGCCCCTACCGGGAAATAGCTGATACGTGGTCACCCACCTCCTTCGCTGGACGATGGAAAGTCGGTTGCCCCACGTGCGGTGGTTTTTCAATGGCGACCCGGGCCTCCGTCATTCCGCCTTCAGTCTCATGAATCTCCGCGGCCGGACGCTCATCAACGCGTCATCGTGCACGGTCACTTGTCTGACCGCACCTCCTCCGGTTTCCGTAGCGGTCACTCCCGGCACGAGCGGGATGAATGGATTGCCGCCGGTGGAGCGGGCGATCGCCGTCCATCCCTGCGACAAGGTATCTGTTACTTCGACCACGAAAGGCGCGTCCGCCGCCGCCGTGTTGCGGGTGAAAGTCATTCCGAAGCGGCCGTCTCCGGAGTCGATTACTCCGCCCGTGGCACCCGGACCAGTCATGTTAGGCTGCGAGCCGAGCACGTATTCCATCCGGTTGACGAGGCCGTCCTGATCCGGGTCTTGTAGGTGTTCAGATAGAGACTCCAGCCCGAAGCGGTACCGCCGCCGGAGTTGGCGAAAATGGTCTGGATGTTGGCCGGTCCGCCGCTCGGTGCCTTGACCCATGCCGAGAGGCTGAATTCATTGCCGGATTCCACCGCGCCGCCGAATAGATAGCCGGGCGTGCCGGTGGCGACCGCGTGGGAGCCCTCGACGCGGTCGGTGGGATAAGTCGGCGTGCCGACCGTCACGAGGTCGCGCGCGTTTCCGGAAACATCCGTAGCGCTGCCGTTGAATGTCCAGCGGGCGAGCAGATGGTCCTGAGCGGGCGCCCGGATCTGGGTGCCGGTGAGTTCCCCGGGCAGGATGCGCGGGTCGTCGATCCCGCCGCCGAGATAGAAGGTGTTGGTTCTCATCCGCCCGAGGTCGAGCGCCGCGGTGGTGGCGAAGTCGCTGCGGATCCGGGTGGAGGTCGTGGCTTCCGTGCCGTTGCAATAGATCCGCGCGATGCCGTTGGCGCGGTCCACCGTCACGGCGACGTGGTTCCATTGGTCGTAGGGAAACGCGTTGTCCGCCGTTTGCGCGGAGCTGCCGAACGTGCCGTTGCCGGTCTCGAACGTGATGCGCCGGTCGCTGTTGCACGAGTGATTGACAAACCACCGGAAGCCATCGGCTCTTCCTCCCGACCCGGAATTCGCCGTGATGGTCTGGATATTGGTGCGTCCGCTGGGAATCCTCACCCAGGCGGATAGGGTGAAGTGATCCCCGAGCGCGAGCGACGCCACTTCCGCACGGCCGGTGCTGCCGTTCAGTTCCAAACTACCCGGGCCTTCCGGCGCGCTGGTGGTATAAACCGCGCCGCCGGCGGCAGGAGCTGGGCGTTTTTTCGCGAGGGGCAGGAAAAATCGCTGGCCCTGAAGAACACGGGAATGGTGGTGGCAATCGACAACGGCGACCCGAAGGACATTCATCCGACGAACAAACAGGAGGTCGGGCGCCGTCTCGCGCGGCTGGCCTTCGCCCGCACCTACCGGTAGGCCGAAGTCGCGGATAGCGGCCCGTTGTTCTCCAGCAGCGTCGTGCAGGGCGATGCCATGCTGGTCCGATTCACCCACGCGGAGGGTGGGCTGGTCGCGAAGGATCCGCAGGCCTTCACCGGTTTCGAGATCGCGGCGGCTGATGGAAATTTCCTGCCCACCAACGCAAGAATTCAAGGCGATGGCGTGGCGGTGCGCTGCCCGGAAGTTGCAGTTCCCGCGTTTGTCCGTTGCGCGTGGATCAATGACGCGCGGGCGGGTTTGTCCAACAAGGAAGGCTTGCCGCTCGCTCCTTTCCGGACCGACACTTTCGAGAAATAGCGGGTTGACCGCCTGGTAGAATCCGATCAAACCGGAAGTGCTCGCCACCCCAATACAAGCTTGAGGTGCCCGCTGCTTTTGAATCCAACAGCTTGAGCGC
>JBEDKU010000103.1:0-5713 GCA_041172045.1 Verrucomicrobiota bacterium
CCCGACTCCCCGCCGGTGCCGCCCGCCCTGGCCCGCGACTACGAACGCCTGGAATCCCTCCGCGAAACCGCCCAGAGCCGGTTTTTCCTCCCTCCAGCCTCATGATCCGTGCAAAACGCACGCCGGGATGCTCCGGACAGGGAGACGGAGCACCGCCGCCTGTCCCTGGATGCTCTGGCGAGGGAGAAAGAGCACCGGCGGATGTTCCCGGACGCTCTGGCGAGGGTGACAGAGCGCCGGCGGATGTTCCCCGAAGTCCTGGCGAGGGAGACAGAGCTCCGCCGGACCTTCCCGGATGCACTGGCGAGGGTGACAGAGCATCAGCGGACGTTCCCGGACGCTCTGGCGAGGGTGACAGAGCTCCAGCGGATGCGATTTCCCCCAAACCCGTTTTCAGCACGTTCTTTCGCATACACCGGCGCCAGGCTGACGATGCAGGCGACCGTCAGCACCAGTCCAGCCGGGTCGTAGTGAACTCATTTCACACCACAAATATCCCCCAAAACCGGCCTTCACTCCGGGTCATTGTCTCTCTTGGGAAGCACTTGAATCGCATCGTTTTTTTGAAGCGGGGTTTTTCTCAGATTTTCGTCAGTCAAGTCGTAGGACCGTTCTTCGCCATCCCGGAAAAGCCTGATTCGTTTCAATTGTCCGGAAAAGTCGATTCCTCCCGCCTCTTGAATCGCTTGGTAGATCGTCAGCCCTCCTCGGGCCATTCGCACGGGCCCCGGCTTTTTCACCTGCCCTCCGACAAAGACAACTTGTTCATCAGGCCCGGGTCCGCACACCGTTACATCCTCTCCGGATCTCACCTGAAAGACGGCTTCTCGGTAAATTCCTTTCCCCCGGAACACTGTATCCAAAGTTTTTGCAAGCTCATCGCTGGACAAACCTGCCGCGGGAATCCTACCCACAAACGGCAATTTTACCCAACCATCCTTCGAAACAGGATACAGCCCGCCGAGAATTGCCTTTTGATCCTCGGGAATCCCTCTCGCGGTGATCTCGACCCAACTCCCTTTTTCAATATTCCGAGCAAATCCGGTTGTCATTCCGATGATCGACAGCCCGGCAAGCAGACTCCTCAGGAGGCTCATGTTCACGAAAGCCATCCTGCCGGAAAAAGTGAAATGCACAAGAACGCATGCGGTGCAATAGGCACGTCTTTCATCCTCTAAAACCGCCCGTTTGCAGGGCGTTCTTTCGCATACACCGGTGCCAGGCTGACGATGCAGCAGACCGCCAGCACCAACAAGCTCAGCCGGGTCGTCGGGAATTCCTTCCCCACCAGAAACATTCCCAACAGGCCAATCGCCTCGGAAAGCGCCAGCCCGACGATCATCAGCGGCAACTTCTTGGGCAGCGACTGGATTTTCGGGATCACCGTGAAGCGGATCGCCAACGCCGCCAGCGCGAGCGCACCCGCCGCCGCCAGCACCCACACCGGCGGATTTCCCTGATCCGGCCCTTCCGGAATTCCGCCGCCCACGAAAAACTGGATCATCACCAGCCCTTGCAGGATCGCGAACCAGATGATCCAGAAGACAATGATCGTCGGCGGCTTGATCGAGTTTTGATCCGTGTGCATCCGCCGTGGCTAGCAGAGCCCCGCCACACGTTCAAGCCCTGTAAGATTTCATCAGTCCTCGGACGTTTTCCCCCCATGTTCAAAACCATTTTCGGAGCGTCCCTCCTGCTGGCCGGCGTGCTGGCGGCCGACGAAATTTCCCCCAAGCTGTCCCTTCCGGAAATCCCGGAACCCACCTTCGGAGCCGACTCCATGGTGAAACCCGGGGTTCCGAAAGGGAAAGTCACCGACTTCGTGTTCAGCGATTCCAAGGTGTTTGCAGGCACCCGGCGCCGCATCCATCTTTACGTTCCCGCACAATACGACCCGAACAAGGAAACGGCGGTCATGGTGTTCCAGGACGGTCACACGTATGTGAATCCACAAGGCGAGTTCCGCGTCACCACCGTCTTCGACAATCTCATCGCCGCCGGAGACATGCCGCCGGTCATCGGCGTTTTCATCGACCCAGGGCACAAGGGGGATGCGAAACCGGAGAGTCCCTGGAAAAACAACAACCGCAGTTTCGAATACGACACGCTCTCGGCGGATTACGCGACGTTTATCATCGACGAAATCCTGCCCCTCGTCGGCAAGGACCACCGCCTCACCCGAGACCCGGAAATGCGGGCCATCTGCGGCACCAGCTCCGGCGGCATCTGCGCGTGGACCGTGGCCTGGGAGCGTCCCGACCAATTCCGGAAAGTCGCGTCCTCGATCGGCTCGTTCACCAACATCCGCGGCGGCGACGTCTATCCGGGGAAAATCCGCAAGACCCCGAACAAGCCGATCCGGGGATTTTTCGAAGAAGGCATCACCGACATCGACAACGAACACGGCAACTGGCCGCTCGCGAACATGGCGATGGAGGCCGCGCTGAAATACAAAAACTACGATTTCAAATACGTATGGGGCCACCACGGCCACAGCGGCAAGGCCATGGGGGCGATCTTCCCGGAAGCCATGAGGTGGCTCTGGCGGAAATAAATTTCACCGGTCATTCCAAGACCACCCACCGGTGCATCGTCACCAGCGAGTTGAACCAGGAAATCTGATCCCGCTCCGCATGGCCGATGATGACTTTGGCCGCCATGGGATCCGCTTGAATCCATTTCCCGTCGCGGAGGTAAACCAACACGTGCCGGCCATCCGCAGTCACCGCCAGATCTCCCGGGAAAAGATTCCCGCAGTCCAGATCCCGCAGTTTCCCACTCACTCCCAGCGGACGGGTGAAGCCGCGGTAGTTCTGCCCCATCGCCTTCGCGCTGGTGTCGAACCACCACTGCCGCGCCCACTCGCGGCAGGCCGCACCGTTGCCATTTTCCATGCCGGTCTCCCACAACGCATCGCGCAGCCCCCGCCGCGGCAAGCCCGAGCAATCGATTCCCCAACGGCTCTCGCCGCCCCACACGTAGCGGCTTTCCTCCATCCGCTCCATCGCCGCGACGTAGCGGGCGCGCAGGTTTCCCGGGTCCAGCGGTTTCTCCGGCATGCAAAACGGCACCGCCGCCAGCACGGGTGAAATCAGCAGGAACGCCCGCCAGAATTTCCGCTGCCACAGATAGCCAAGCCCCGCGGTCCAAGTCATCGCCAACGCGAGCGGCAGACCGTAGCGCAGCGCCCCGTCGTGATACGGCCACACCGCCAGCGCGAGCAGTCCGGTGATCCCCGCGAGGAATAACAGCCGGTGCAATTGACGAATCATCCCCGTGTCATCTGCCGGTCCGGCGGGATGTGCGAGTTGGAAACACGCCTTCACGTGGAATTCACACGGGCTTCAAAAATCTAGGGGGCATGGACGTCTCGTCCATGCGAAGGGACGAGACGTCCCTTCCCCTTAAAACACTGCAAACCACCTTTGACGTGGGCCGCCGGAGGAAGCACATTCCGCCCGCCATGGCTTTTGCGGATGTTTTTCCTGATCTTTTGAAGCGCCCGACGCCTCTGATGCGGCGGTTCCTCCAGCTTGTTTCCGAGGAAACCGGCGGTCCGCTCGAAGCCTTGGCCCGACAGAGCCAGCAGGTGACGCGGCGGCATTTCGGCAAGACGATGCGGCTTTTCGCTCCGCTCTACGTGTCCAACGAGTGCGTGAACAACTGCAGCTACTGCGGCTTCTCGCGCGACGCCGGGATTTTCCGCACGACGCTGACCGTCGACCAGGTGGTGACCGAGGCGCGGCATCTCCACGGGCTGGGATTCCGGAATGTGCTGCTGGTCGCCGGCGAGCACCCGAAGTTTGTCTCCGACGGCTATCTCCAAAACTGCCTCGACGCGCTCAAGCCGTTCATCCCCACGCTGGCGCTGGAAGTCGGGCCGATGGAGGACGATCAGTATGCGGAAATCGTCGAGCATGGTGCCGAAGGGTTGGTCGTTTATCAGGAAACCTATCACCGCGAGACTTACATGCAGCTTCACACGGCAGGGCCGAAGAAGAACTTCGACTGGCGGCTGGATTGCCCGGAGCGCGCGTATGCGGGTGGCTTCCGGCGGATCGGGATCGGCGCGTTGTTCGGGCTGGCGAACTGGCAGTTCGAGGCGCTCGCGCTGTGCGCCCACCTGGAGTATCTCTATCGAAATTGCTGGAAGGCGCAGTTCACCGTCGCCTTCCCGAGGATGCGGCCGTATGCGGGAAATTACGAATACCAGCCGGATCCGGAGCTCTATCTGCCGGACAAGGCGTTCGTGCGCTTGATCGCGGTCTTCCGGCTGCTGTTTCCGCAGGTGGGCATCGTCGTTTCCACGCGCGAGCCGGCGGCGTTGCGGGACTCCATCGCCACGCTCGGCGTGACCCACATGTCCGCCGGGGCCAAGACCGAGCCCGGCGGCTACACCGGCGCCGGAGGCGATGACCTTCACCTTACGGTCAAGGGCCGCCGGGTGGAACTCACGGAAAAGTCCGGCTGCGAGAAGGCGACCGAGCAATTTCAAATCACCGACCACCGCAGCCCGGCGGAAGTCGCCGCGATGCTGCGGGCGCGGAATCTCGATCCGGTGTGGAAGGACTGGGACGAGTCACTGCTGGCGCTGGCTTGACTTCAGCGGATGAGAAACGATGTTGGTTCGGTTCTACGAACCATTCATCCGGGAACCACGTCCATTTCAACTTACCATCCAGTCAAGATTTCGACACTGGCCCTCCTCGCGGTGGCTCTCGCAGTCCCGCAGGCATCGGCGCAGGTGTTTTTCCCGAAACGGAGCCTGTCCAGCGCGTCCGCAGGCTATCTCGAGAGCCGGACCAAGGGCGTCTGGTTCCGCGGCAGCGGCGTGATCGCCCGCGATCCGAAGCTGGTTTATTCCTGCTGCCACTTGTTTTACGAAAACGGGGTGTGGGCGGCGGAATACCAGTTCTATCCGGCCTTCGACGGGCGTGAGTCGCCGGAATCCGGCACCGGCATTTCGCCGCGCGGGTTCCACTATTTCCGCAATTACTCGGAAAACTCGGATGCTTACCGGGGAGATTCCGAAATGGCCTTCGCCTACGATTTCACGGTGTTATACGCTTTGGAGCCGTTCGGCCCGGCGGTCGGTTGGTGGCAGAATGGAAGCGGGGCCTTGGGTTCGAGCCGCTTCAAGCGGATCGTCGGCTACCCGGAGGACATCGAGTTCACGGGGGCTTCCGGATTCACTTTCCAGCACGCCACCGATTGGTTCCGCAACCGGGCGTGGCGGACTTACGGCGACTATCATTCCTTCGACGGCGTGTCCACGGGCGGCGGCAACAGCGGTGGCCCGGTCTTTGTCCAGGATGACGCGAACAACGAACTGTTGGCGGGCATCCTCGTTTCCGGATCGGCCACCACCGCCGGGGTCTATGCGCTCAACGATTCCTCCCACAGCATGGCTTCAGCCGCGCTCGGGCTGCCGAAAATCACGCGGACCTTCGGCAACAGTGAAGCGGTCCTTCTGCCGGATGCGGGCCGGACCGCGGTGATCCGGGAAGCCGTTACGTCCGGATTTTCCGAAAACATCATGGAGCTCAAGTTCAGCGTGGCCATCGCCACGCCGCGCCGCGGGGACCTGAGCGTCTGGCTCCGCTCGCCCGGCGGCCGCATCCGCTGGATCAACAAGCCGTCCGGCAGCAATGCCAGGAACCTCATGATCAGCAATGAAGTCCTCAGCTCGAACTTCCGCGGCGATGCTTCTAAT
>JBEDKU010000104.1:0-9003 GCA_041172045.1 Verrucomicrobiota bacterium
GGCAAAAATAGACCGCATCAAGATTCGGCACAATTCACCCGAATGCGTTAATTTGGAGTAGGGAGCGGAATTCCAGCACTGGCTCAGCGGGGGAAGAGCGCGCAGAAGCGCAGTCCTGCCATCCGAAAATCACGGAATCAGAACGCCAACCCACCGTCCGCATTGACCGGGAACGGCTGCGGCTCAAGGGCGCAACACCACTTGATAGAAAGCGCGGTCGAGCGACACTGCGGTATCGGTGAACGACGTGGTCGAACCGGTCGCCGCGGTCACCATGCCGATTTCCTGCCAATCCCCGTCCGCCAGCGATGCCGAACGGCGGATCACAAATTGCAATCCGGGCTGACTCGGCCAGGAAAAGGTGAATCCAGTGGCCGCCGAAACCACTGACGCCCGAAATGCCTGGGACGGATCTTTCGGATTCAAACCCAGATTGAACTCGGTGAGGTCCGACGTGCCATCCGCGTCAGCATCGCCGGAACCATCACGGGAAAGCGTGCCGAAATGCGCGGCTTCCCACGCATCCGGCATCGCATCACCATCGAGGTTGGGAGTCGGGTCTCCACCCGTGGTGATCGTAAGTGTGGGACGATTGGCCGTGGTGGTGTCCTCGTCGCCCTGGGTCAGGTATTGCGTGCTGCCACCGTGCAGAATCAGGGTGAGGATCTTGTCCGCGGCAAGCGCTTCCTGGATGACGGTTCGGAGACTGGGCTCGCCGGCGCCGACAGTCTCGACCGCGCCGCCGCCGGTGGAATTGGTGAAACTGAGCAGGGATGTGACGGCCCCGGCGGCAAAGTCGGAGTCGGTATTGAGCTCGGGTAGGTAGGAGTCATCAATCAAAGGATTCGCCGCATTATAAAGGAGGGTATCGGCAATGAGTGAGTTATCGCCGTTGAAGACGGACAGGCTTCGGGAACGGGTTCCGGCGGTGGAGCCATTGACCGTAAGATTGAAAACCGCGGCCGAAACCGGATTGGGTGTGATCGCTCCTAGGTCGAACTTGAAAAGAATGAGGGAGTGCCGTGGTCCGGTCGCGTCCTGACGGACCAGGTTGCGCTTGTTGGGATCACTGGTGACGAAGTTCCCGGAATACAGGCCGGTTCCATCGATTTCATAAAGCGAGCCGTCCAAGCCCGCTCCGTCCGAAGTGCTTACCGAGTGGGTTGCCCCCGCAGGAATCGCCGCGGGATCGGTGGGCGAGGTGTTTGCGAGAAACTCGGCGTAGGTGTTGTAGCCGTCGCCATCGGAGTCGTCCAGCGGCCCGGCACTGGCGATGTTGGGATAATAATTGAGCTCCCACGCATCCTTGATCAGATCCTGATCGGCATCTTCAAGGGTCAGCACGAGGGCGATCTGACCGTTCGTGGTCAGAAGGGAGACGACGTAGGGGGCGGTGGACGGACTATCCAGCGTGACTTGGGGCGTGCCGGAGATCACGCCCGAGCACGTGGCGATGACATGGGTGCCGGGACCGGGATCGGTGGAGGCGCGGACGACAAGAGCATCGGGAAGGGTGACATTTCCGGTGATGGTCAGCGGCGTGGCGAGCAACTCCAGCACGCCGGCGGGTTCGAGTGTAACGCTGCCGGAAATGGTGCCGGTGCCGCCGAGCGCTGCATCGGCAACCACCGTGAACGCCGAGGCCGAGCTCGTGCCGGTGATCCGCAGCGTGCCTGCGGAAACCTTGGTCGGACCGCTGTGGGTGTTCGTTCCGGCCAAAGTCCACAATCCGCTGCCCACCTTCTCGATGGCGCACAGCGCGGTGGCCGAGCTGTCACGGATGGAGCCTTGGAAAACGGAATCATCGGCGCTGCGGGCACCCACTTTCCAGGTGATGAGCGCGGCGGTGCTGCCGGTTTCCGTCGCCTTGAGAACGGATGTGGGGCTTCCGCCGAGGTCGCCGATCGGGATGGTTTGATTTCCTGATAGGATGCAGTAACCGGTGACCAGTGGGCCGAGATCGACGGCGGCCTGCGGCAGGCCCAGGTTGTTGCCGACGCGCCAGTCGCCGCCGTCATTGTCCGTCAAGAGGTTCACCTGCCCGGTAAACGCGGACCAGTTCCCGATCACGCTGGCCCGTACGTAGGGAGAATGCAGGGTGAAGGTGCCGCCGCCGGAGAGGCTGCCGTAGAGGTCGACCCGCGAGCCGGCGTTCACCCGGCCCGCGGCTCCGATGGGAACGACGATGTTCCAAGGAGCCTGATGGCTCGCGCTGGCGTTGTTCCACATCGTGATGATCCCGCCGTTGAGCGTGACCGGGCCGCTGCCGAATCCGTGGCAGTTCGCCGTAGCGTTGCTCAGGGTGACGGTGCCGGCGTCGATGGTGCTGCCGCCGTAGAACGTGTGGGCGGTGCCGAAGTTCAGCGTGATGTTGTTCCGCGTGGTGACCGCGTTGCCGGTTAGGGTGATGGCGGTGGCGCTGTCCACACTGAGAATTTTCGTCCCGAAGGGAAAATCGTGTGCCGCAGTGGAACTGGCGTAGGTCAGGCCGGGCACCAGGCCAGTGCTGGAAGTCACGGTGACGACGGGCGAGCCTGCGATGATGGATGCGGTGACGCTCTGTTGGAAGGGAGAGATTGTCAGGGAGCCGTTGCCGGTTTTACGAAGCTCGAAGGGTCCGGCGAGCGAACCGCTGCCGCCGAGCGTGTAGGCTTTGGCGGTGGTGTTGGAAAAGGTCATGCGGCCCGGCTGAAGTGTCCCGGACAGGGTGACTGCCGGCGAATTCGAACCGGTGTCGCTGAAGACGGGCCGGTCGCCGTCGACAAAGGCGACCGCCGGAGTGGTGGTTCCGGCGACAAGCCAGTTGGCGACGGACGAGTTCCAATCGTTGGAGGAAACGCCGCCTTTCCAGTTCAGATCGCGGCCGGGAGGGAGCACCGGCGGATCGGGCGCTTCGAGGCTGAGGTAGTCATACATGAACCCTGCCGTCGTGTGGTTGGTGTGGACTTCATGATCGAGCGAAATTGTATTCGCGCCCACGCGCAGCCGACTGGCTGGTATCGGCACGCGGACGTAGGTGTATTTCGTCTGCACTGACTGCCGCATGAAACTGCTGGCACCCGGCCTCGCGTTCGGCGGGGTGAAGGCGGCGAACGACGTGTTGTCATTGATGCGGAGGATCTGGATGGAATCCGCGGAGGCGTAGGCGATGGTCAGCCAGTAGGTGCCGGGGATGACTTCGGTCAGATTGAAGTTGAGATTCCATTTCCACGGTGAGGCTCCGACGTAATCGCAGGTGTGGGAGAAATTGAAATTCGTGGCCCAATTTCCCGCAGCGACATCATAGTTGTGAGGATTGGAGTATTCGCTGCCATATTGCAGCCAGAGCGCGGGCTTCGCGTATTCATCACCATGGCGGAACTCGGCGGCGCTGCGATCCGGAATGCCAATCTCCCAGACCAGTGACCCGCCAGGGTGGTCCACGGTGAGCGGGATGGTGCCGAGACTCTTGTTTTCGCCGGGCGTGAACGTGTGCTGGCCGAGGCGGAACTCGCCGACCGCGCCGGTGCCGGGCGTTCCACCCGCGCTGTAGACGTAGAGTTGATAGTTCTCCGTACCGCCGAAGGTGGAAGTCGTCTGGATGTCGGGGATGGTGAAATTTCCGGAAGCATCGGCGCGGACCCAGTATTGGTGGCGGTCGGCCTGGAACTGCCAGTTGTCCAATGAGTTCTCACCGGAGTCAGGCGCGGCGAGCCCCACCCAAGCTCCGGCGGCGCTGACTCCGGCCCGCAGTGCGTCGGTCAGAACAATCCGGCCGGTGAGGGTGGCCCGCTGGGCCTGCGGCTGATAGGCCGGGTGGGTGACCCAGGAGTAGGGCCACGCGGCGGCTTCGGCGTCGCCCTGCGCCTTGGCGTCGGCCCAGGCTGCGGCTCCGGTCGGCAGGCCGTTGAAGTAGAGCCCCCAAGGGCCGATAATCTTGGTCCATGGCTGGGCGGCGGGAATGGAGACGGTGCCGTTGCTGTAGTGATTGCTGATCGGCATGTGGTACATGAGCCCCCAGCCGTGCACGTATTCGCGGCGGGTGGGGCCGTTGTTGCCGTATTCCTGACTGCCGGCGACCACCCACTCGCCGACATCGTTGATGTCGCTGGCGCGGCCCCATGTCTTGTAGATGTTGTGCGGGATGTTATAGGAATATTTCCCGGTGAGCTGGCCGGTGAAGGGACCGCTGGTGAGCTGGTTGATCTCGCCGGGGAGGCCGGTCACCCAGACCGCTTTTTTGATGTCGCCGTAGGTGGGTTCCAACGAGTTTCTGCGGAGTTGCGTGCCATTGAGGCTGAGTCCGAGTTTTACGGTGTCGTCGATGTAGAGGTTCTCACAGAGGAAGTCCGTGGTGTTGTGGGCGATGGGCCAGATCATCTGGATGAACTGGAGATCCGCTTGTGCATAAGACGCCGGGTGGTCGAGGGCGGCGTAGATGTAGAGCGTGGTTTCGCCCCGGCCGAGGGTGTAGTGGAGTTTCACATCCATCGGCAGCTTGTGGATGGCGGGTGTGTAGGGCCGATTGTAAACGAGTTCGAGACGATCGGTAGTGCCGGCGGTGGACTGATAGGCCGTTCCGGTAGTGCCGTCCGGATACCAGTAGTAGTAGATTTCCGTATGGTTGCCGAAACCGCCATCGCTGCTGGAAGCGGTCTGGCTCACCATTTCCACACCATTCGCGGCGGGCGTGCCGGAAAGACCGGGCTTCAGGTAGCGGATGGACTGCACGTTTCCGGTGGGGCTGACGATGGCCCGGATGATGCCGTTGTCCAGATAGCGGCAGGTTTTGCCGCGATAGGTCACGGTTCCCGATGTGACCGGAGTGGTGACGAGCGGAGTATAACCGCCGGGTTCGTTCCCCCACAGCGAAACGGTCGCGACGATGCTCGCAAGAAGTGTGAAAAGGCGGATCATGGTGGAGGTGTTTTTCCCGTGGGGACCTGTGAATCGGTGAGGAACTCTAAGGCAACTGAATGACTTTGAGTCGATAGAACAAGCTTTCAGAAGCGGGTGTTCCTGTGCTGGCAGACCAGGTTTCCGGATCGCCGATTGCAGTGCGGACGTGGGTGACGCCATTGCTTGTCCAAGAGTTGCCGGCGAGGGTGGGCGAGATTTCCACGCTGTAGGCGATGTCAGGCCGGAGCGCGGGACGAGTGTAGGTGAAGAGCCAGGCGTCCGAGGGTTTGGTGAACGTGACCCCGGTGGTGGAGGGTACTTTGGGGGAGAGGCCGAGCGCGTATTTCAGCAGGTTGCCAAGCCCGTCGCCCGCAGGAGTGGCGCTGGGTCCACTGATAGACGGATTGGCGAGTTCGCCAGCGGTGAAATAGCCCTGCGCCCAGGTGCTGAAGCTCGTGGCAGTGAGATTCACCCGGACTTCGCCGGGGGTGCTTGTCACAAGGGTGGCGATGAATCCAGGCGGTGGATTGAGGGTGGCGGAGCCGGTTAAGGTGCCGGTATAGCTGAACAGGAGGTGGCTGCCGCTGGCGGCGGTGCCGGTATCGAAGAGGGTGATGACGCCGTTGAGGGCGAGATCGCCATTCACAACCACGCGGTCGCTGATCGAGCCGAGATCAAAGAGTGAGTAGCTGTCCGCATTCAGGGAGAGAGTCCCGGTCGTCAGGGTGCCGGCGCCGTTTTCTCCGGGGCTGAGAGTGGCCTCGGCGAGCACGTCGCAGGCGGTGATCAGGCCGGCGCCTCCGAGAGTCGTGCCGGATTTCACACTCACGGTGCTGGCGGTGATGCTGCCATTGACGATTAGCTTGCCGTCACTAACCGTCGTAGCGCCGCGGTGGTCGCTGGATCCGGTGAGTCTGAGCGCGCCACTGCCGACCTTGTCGAGCGCAGTGATGGTGCTGACGGATTGTTCGAGGATGGTTCCGGAAAAAGTGGTGTCGGTGTTTTTCCCGCCCACCTGCCAGGTGCAAATGCGGGCTGCCGTCGGGCCGCCATACAGTTTCGATGTGGCATCGCCGCTGAGGGAGCCAAGCCGGATGAAGGTGCCTGCCTCGGTGTTCAGGATTCCAGCGTAAGAGAGCTCGGCCTTCGGTCCGAGGTTTACGGAGGCATCCGGGAGGTCGAAGGGAACGTAATTGTTAGCGATGCGGATGCCGCCGCCATCGGCATCGGTGGTGATGTCGAGCTGTCCGGTGAAGGCGGACCAATCCGCGCTCACGTCGGTGCGGACATAGCCGGCTTGAATGTTGAAAGCCCCGCCGCCGGTGAGCGAACCGGCGAGTTCGCAGCGGGGATCGGCCTTGAGAATTCCGGTCGCACCGACAGGGACAACGAGATCCCAGTTAGAGGACTGGGACTCGTTGGGCGTCGAATTCATCTCAAGGGTGCCGCCTTGGAAGGTGATCGAGCTGGAACCCAGCGCACCGGCGTTGGCGATGTCGCTGCCAAGCTTGAGGGTGCCGCCGCTGAGGGTGGTCCCGCCAGTGTAGGAGTTGGAGATGCCGAAGTAATGGTTCGTAGTGGCGGTAGCAGTGGCGTTTTTTGATAGCGTCAGGGTGTTGCCGGCGATGGCGAGGATAATGGTGGAAGACGGGAATCTCGCGCCGAGGACGATCATCCCGACTTCGAGACCGGCGGCACTGGTCACGGTGGCGGTGGGGCTGTTCAGCGTGGTGGTTGTGGCGAGGGTGACGGAGGTGGGTGCCAATGTCAGGGTGGCGGCTCCGGATTTGACCAGCGAAGTGGCACCGGCAACCGGCTGACCTGACAGGGTGTAGGCGCGGGTGGGATTCGCCACCGTGAGCGAGCGGGGTGCGACCGGAGTGGTGATGGTGACCGCACCGGTGGTGGCGGTGTCGTTGAAGAAGACGGCATCGAGATTGACGAAACGGTCGGGAAGCGGGCCATTCAGCCAGTTGGCCGCGCCGGTGGCGGGTTGAGAGGGAATTCCGCTGTCCCAGACGTTGCCCGGCGTGCCAGCCCAGACAAGGGAAGCCGGCGTGCCGGTGACAATCAAGCGGAGCGAGCCTGGGGTAGAGGTGTCGAAGGCAACCGCCTGGCGACCGCCGGATTCACCACCCCAGACGAGAGTGCCGTTCACGGCGACGGATGCCGCGCCGGAAATGAGGGTGTAGGTGCCCGGCGAGAGCGGACCGCCTAGCAGTTCCGGAGTGACGGTGATGGTGCCGTTGAGCACGACCGCGCCGCCGGAGAGCTGGAACTTGTCGCCGCCGCCGGCGGGGGTGTTCTGGAGGGCGAAAGCGAGATTTCCGCCGTTGAGGGTGAGGTTTCCACCGATGTTCAATGCGGAGGGTCCGGAACCGTCGAAGTTGAAGAAACCGCCGTCCTGCACTGTTAGCGAGCCACCGATCGTACCGCTTCCCGACAGTGTGGCACCCGCGGCGACGGTCACCGCAGTGGCACCGAGCGTGCCCGTGACGTGGAGGGTCCCGGCGGAAACCTGGGTCGGACCGGTATAAGTGGAAACGCCTGATAGGGTGAGGCGGCCCGTGCCGACCTTGGTCACGGCGGTGAGTGCGCCCGTCGCATTGACGCCGTTGCCGATGAGGCCTGCGAACGTGGAGTCCTCGTTGTTGCCCCCGATGGTGAAGGTGGTGGTCTGGGTGGAGGCGGACGCGCCTCGCAATGCCGTGGCTGACCCGCCGCGGAGGTTGCCGAAGGCAATCGCGGTGCCGGAGGAGCGATTGTATGCTTCGCCGTCCGCGGTGCCGAGGTCGAGCACGAGTCCGGCACCCCCGGAAGTGCCGTTGAGACGGATGTCGCGTGCGGCGGTGAGGCGAAGAGAGCCGGTGAATCCTGTGAGATTGCCGGTGAGATCGAAGACGCCGGTGGTGATGTTCAGATTGATTTCTCCATTTCCGGAAACAGTTCCAAGGCCCGCCAGTCCACCGGTGCTTCCACCGGAAACCGTCACTGCTCCCATGATTTCGATGGGGTTTGCGGGCTTGAGTGCGCCGATGGCCAGCTCGGTGGCGTCGGCCAAGGAGAGGGTTCCGCTGCCGGCAGCGGTGACGTTTCCGAGCACGAGCTTGCCCTCGCTCACCGAGATGCCGCCGCCGAAGGTGTGGCCGCTGGAAAGGGTGAGCGTGCCGCTCCCGGTTTTCTGAAGGGACATGCCACCACTGAGCGAGCCGGTGCCGCCGAAGGTGTAGCTTTTCGAGCCCTCGACGCGAATTTGGATTGGATTGAGGGTGCCGGTTAGGGTGACGGTGGTGGAAATGCCGCTGTCGTTGAACAGGACATTGTCACCCTGCGCGAAGGCGACCGGTGTGATGTCTTCGAGGAAGTTGCTGGCAACGAGATCCCATGCGGGGGTGTTGCCTTTCCAGACGATTTGCGACGGTAAACCGGGTGTGACCAGGACACCGACGGGGAGGCTCACCGACTGCCCGGCGGAGGTATAATTGAAATGAAAACCGGCGAGTCCTGAGAATCCGGAAGCCGGCGTAAACCGCGCGGTGCGGTTGTCCGGGAGCAGGGTGACCGTGCCGTTGAACGCGCTCGAAACCGTAAACGCCGTGACATCGGGACGGCCACCGTTGGCGGAAACGAGGTCGAGATCGACAAGCGTATTGAAGCCGGTGGAGGTGTGGGCGTTGGAGAGCCATTCCAGATATTCCTCAAGGTTGGTATAGCCGTCGCCATCGCGGTCGCCGTTGTTGTCGGCACTGCCGGTGGGAAGGCCGAGTGCGAGTTCCCATTCGTCGGGCAAGCCGTCGTTGTCGCTGTCGACCGGGACCGGCCCTGTGGCCAAAACCGGATAGCCGCCGACCTGTGCGGTGGAGTCGATGATGCCGCCGGTGCCGGTGATGGCGTGGGCGGTCACCCGGAGGTCCACGGGGTCGCGTTTCCACGGTCTGGCACCGACACGTGATAGAACCCGCTGCGCGGTGAGGGGCGAGGCTTCGGAAACAGCGGACGGCGCGGGAAATGGAGTGGTGATTTGGGTGAAGGTGCCGCCGATCGCGCCCCAGCCGGGGTCGGTGCCATCGAATATGCCGTCGCGGTCGAGGTCGGTGCGATTGCCGATTTGATAGATCTTCGAGG